>NZ_JBEUPD010000017.1:0-201164 GCF_040492135.1 Actinomadura sp. NPDC000600 | reverse complement strand
GGCGATCGACTGGACGAGCGGATGCTCGATGTCGACCGCCTCGGACGCGGCGAGGTAGTCCCAGGGCTCGGCGTCGCCCCGGCGGCCCCCGCCGTCCAGGACCGGGCCGACGACCCGGACGTGGAGGCCGTCCCGCTGAACCGCTTCCGCAAGGTGGCGGCCCGGCGGCTCACCGAGAGCAAGCGCGAGGCGCCGCATTTCTACCTGAACCGCGAGGTGGACGCCGAGGCCCTGCTGGCGTTCCGCGCGACCCTCAACGAGGCGCTCGCCCCGGCGAAGGTCAGCGTGAACGACCTGGTGGTGAAGGCGGTGGCGACCGCGCTGCGCGAGCACCCGGCGGTGAACGTCTCCTACACCGAGGAGAACCTGCTCTTCCACAAGCGGATGCACGTCGGCGTCGCGGTGGCGGTCGAGGACGGCCTCGTCGTCCCGGTCGTCCGGGACGCCGACCGCAAGAGCGTCTCGGAGATCGGCAGGGAGACCCGCGAGCTCGCCGGGAAGGCCCGCGACGGAAAGCTGTCCGCCCGGGAGATGAGCGGCGGCACGTTCAGCGTCAGCAACCTCGGCATGTTCGGGGTGGACTCGTTCTCCGCGGTGATCAACCCGCCGGAGGCCGCCATCCTCGCCGTGGGCGCCGTCCGCGACGAGCCCGTCGTCCGCGACGGGCAGGTCGTCCCCGGCAAGCGCATGGCGGTCACCCTCTCGGTCGACCACCGCGCCACCGACGGCGCGACGGCCGCGAGGTTCCTGGCCCGCCTCGCCGAACTGCTCCAGAACCCGCTGCTCATCGTCGCGTAGCCGAGTCGCGTAGCCGAGCACGCATCGTGGAGGCCCCCCGCCGAGGACGGCGAGGGGCCTTCCGCGTCAGAGCATGACGCGGTGGTTCAGCGGTGGCCGTATCCGGCCAGAGGGCGGGACGGACCAATCAGATCCGGCACGGGGTGCGAAGTAACCGCGGGCATGGCGAAGAGACCGGTCGATCCGGCGTCGCGGCAACGCAGCCCAGCGCCACGGAAAGGCGCCGCCGCGGCGGGCACCCGGAGACCGGCGAGGGTTCCACGATGCCGACACTCCATCCAGCCGGGGGAACGTCCAGGGCACGGGTCGTCGCGATGGTCGCCGCCGGGGGCCTGCTGTGCGCGGGCGGGTTCGCCGGGCTCGCGCCGAAGCGGGGCACCGCGTCCAGCCACCGCGAGGCGCCGCTCATCTCGGGGCAGCCGCAGTACGACAACACCGACGTCTACGCGTTCGTCAGTCCGGACAAGCCGGACACCACCACCCTGATCGCGAACTTCATCCCGTTCCAGGACCCGGCGGGCGGGCCGAACTTCTACAAGTTCGCGCGGGACGCCCGGTACGACCTGAACGTCGACAACGACGGCGACTCGCTGCCCGACCTGACCTACCGGTTCCGCTTCCACGACCGGCTGAAGAACGCGAACACCTTCCTCTACAACACCGGGCCGGTGACGAGCCTGGACGACCCCGACCTCAACTTCACGCAAACCTACGACCTGACGCTGGTCCGCCGGACCGGCGGCCGGGTGCGCAGCGTGCACACGCTCGCCGAGAACGCGCCCGTCGCGCCGTCCAACGTCGGGAAGGCGTCCATGCCCGACTACGCGAAGCTGCGCGGCCAGGCCGTCAAGCCGCTCGGGGACGGGACGACCTCCTTCGCCGGGCAGGCCGACGACTCGTTCTTCCTCGACCTGCGCGTCTTCGACCTGCTGTACGGCGCGAACCTGAAGGAGGTCGGGAACGACACGCTGAGCGGCTACAACGTCAACACGGTCGCGCTGCAGATCCCGACGCGCCACCTCGTGAAGGGGAAGGACCCGGTGATCGGGGTGAACTCGACCGTGTCGCGGCTCTCCGCGTCCGGCGGGTACGCGCAGGTGTCGCGGCTCGGGAGCCCGCTGGTGAACGAGGTGGTCATCCCGCGCGGCAGGAAGGACGCCTTCAACGCGTCCACCCCCTGGCAGGACGCGCAGTTCGCCGGGTTCGTCACCGATCCCGAGCTGCCGAAGCTCATCGAGAAGATCTACAAGATCCCGGCGCCGCCCGGGCCGCGCAACGACCTCGTCCAGGCGTTCCTCACCGGCGTGCCGGGGCTGAACCAGCCGGCGCACGTGCGCCCGGCCGAGCTGCTGCGGCTGAACACCTCGGTCAGACCGGCCGCGAAGCCGGACCGCCTGGGCGTGCTCGGCGGCGACAAGGCGGGCTTCCCCAACGGGCGGCGGCTCACCGACGACGTGATCGACATCTCGCTCCAGGCCGTCGAGGGTGAGCTGCTCGGCAAGAAGAACGACCTCGGCGATGCGGTCAACGCCAACGACGCCGCCTTCGAGAAGAGCTTCCCGTACGTGGCGCAGCCGCACTCGGGGTCGGACGTGCGCGGCGCGCGCAAGCCCGGGACGAAGGCCGCGGGCTCGGCGCGGAAGGGCGAAGGCGGCCCCGTGAACTTCCTCAACGCGGGCGCCACCGAGAGCACCTCGGACGACGGGAGCGGAGTGGGCCCGCTGCTGCCCGCGGCGGCCGCCGGTGCCGGCGCGTTCGTGCTGACCGGCGGGCTGCTGTGGCTGCGGCGACGGCGCCCCGCCGCGGGACGGCACGAGAGCTGATGCGTCCCGTCCTCCCCGGGGCCTCGGCGGCGGGGCTCGTCGCGGCGCTCACCCTCGGATCGGCGGTCGCGTTCGGACGCCCGTCCGGGGAGGGTGCCGCGGCCGCCCCGGCCGGGGCCCCCGCCTCGGGCATCGCCGGCCTGCAGAAGCGGCTGCGCGAGCAACCGCGCGACGCCGCGGGCTGGGCCTCCCTCGGCCTCGCGTACGTGGAGCAGGCCCGGGTGACCGCCGACCCGACGTACTACCCGAAGGCCGAGGAGGTGCTGCGCCGCTCCCTCCGGGAGGCCCCCGAGAACGACGGCGCGCTGGCGGGGCTCGGCGCGCTCGCCGCGGCGCGCCACGACTTCCACGGTGCCCTGGGGTATGCGGACCGGGCGCTCAAGGCGAACGCCTACGGGCAGCGGGCCGCCGCAGTCCGGGTGGACGCGCTGGTGGAGCTCGGCCGCTACGGGGACGCCCTGGCCGCCGCCCGGCGAGCCGACGCCCTCCGCCCGGGCATCCCGATCTTCACGCGGCTCGCGTACGTGCGGGAGCTGCGCGGGGAGGTCGCGGAGGCGCGCCGGGTGCTGGGGCTCGCGCGGGCCTCCGCCGCCGACCGCGGCGACCTGGCCTACATCGCGGTGCAGCTCGGCGAGCTGGCCTGGAACGACGGCGACCTCGACCGCGCGCGCCGCGAGTACGCCGAGGCGCTGCGCCTCTCCCCCGGCCACCTGCCCGCGATGGACGGCGACGCCCGCGTCAGGGCCGCGCGGGGCGACACGGCCGGAGCGCTCGCCGAACGGGCCGAGATCGTCCGGCGGCTCCCGCTGCCGCAGTACCTCACCGAGTACGGGGAGCTGCTGGAGTCCGCCGGACGCCGCGACGAAGCGGAGCGGCAGTACGCGGTCGCGACGGCGTGGGCGCGGATCGCCAGGGCCAACGGCGTCGACGCCGACCTGGAGACCGCGCTGTCCGAGAGCGACCACGGCGACGCCGGGGACGCGCTGCGGGCGGCGCGGGCCGAGTACCGGCGGCGCTGCCCCGGCCCGAAGGTGCGGCAGTGCGGCGTGCACGCGGCGGACGCGCTGGCCTGGGCGCTGCACGTCAACGGGCGGGACGGCGAAGCCCTCCGCTACGCCCGCCAGGCGACGGCCACCGGGTACCGCCGCGCGTCGTTCCGGTTCCATCTCGGCGCCATCGAGAAGGCCGCCGGCGAGCGCGCCGCCGCGCGGCGCGACCTGGCCGAGGCGCTGCGCCGCAACCCGCGCTTCTCGCCGCTGTGGGCGCCGCGCGCCAGGGCGGCCCTGGACGACCTGGAGGGGGCGTCGTGATCGTTCTCGCGCTCGCCGCCGGGATGCTCGCCGCGCATCCCCTCGGCAACTTCACCGTCAACCACTACGACGGCCTCGTCGCGGCGCCGCACGAGCTGCGGATCGACCACGTCGAGGACCTCGCCGAGATCCCCGCCGCGCAGGCGATGCCGGAGGTCGACGCCGACCGCGACGGGCGCCCGTCGAGCCGCGAGCTGGCCGCCTGGGCGGGCGGGGCCTGCGCGCGGGCGGCCTCGTCCCTGCGCGTCACCGTGGACGGGCGCGCCGCCACCGCTGCGGTCGCGTCGGCCGCCGCGTCGGCGCCGCGCGGGCAGGCGGGGCTGCCGACGCTGCGGCTCGAATGCCGGATCACCGCGCCCGCCGGGCCCGGGAGAATCGTCTTCCGCGCGGGCGGGGGCGACGGGCGGGTCGGCTGGCGGGAGGTCACCGCGCGGGGCGACCGGATGACGCTCGCCGCGTCCGACGTGCCGGAGTCCTCGCGCAGCAGGCGGCTCGCCGCCTACCCGGCGGACATGCTCGCCTCCCCGCTGGACCGGCGGTCGGCGGTCCTCGACGTGCGCACGGGCGGGCCGCCGCTCGCGGCCCCCGCCTCCGGCGGCGGTCCCGGGCGGCTGCTGCCGCGCGGCGCCGACGGGCTCACCCAGCGGTTCACGTCGCTGGTCGCGCGGCACGACCTGACCCCCGGTTTCGCCGCCCTGGCGTTCCTGCTCGCGCTGCTGCTCGGCGCCCTGCACGCGCTCGCACCCGGCCACGGCAAGACGATCATGGCGGCGCACGCGATCGGGGACGGGCGGCGCCGGACGCGGGACGTCCTCGCGCTGGGCCTGACGGTCACGCTCACCCACACCGCCGGCGTGCTGGCCCTCGGCCTGCTCGTGACGACCGGGACGCTGCTGGCGCCCGAGGCGCTGTTCCCGTGGCTGGGGGCGGCAGGCGGCGTCCTCGTGACGGCGGCGGGGGCGCTGCTTCTGCGGCGCGCCCTGCGCAACCGCCACCACACCCACGGACACGGGCACGGACACGGGCACGGGCACGGGCACGGGCATGACCACGGGCACGGGCAGGCGAGTTCCCGGCGCGGCGGGGTCGTGCTCATGGGGCTGGCGGGCGGCATGGTGCCGAGCCCGTCGGCGGTGGTGGTGCTGGTCGGCGGCACGGCGATCGGACGGGCCTGGTTCGGGGTCGTCCTCGTGCTGGCCTACGGGCTCGGACTCGCCGCCGCGCTCATGGCGGTCGGTCTCCTCGTCACCGGGTCCGCGCGCGCCCTGGCGCGGCGCATTCCGGCCATGCGGCCGCGGTTTCCCGGCGCGATGATGCCGATAGGGACGTCCGCGACGGTCGTGGTCCTCGGGCTCGGGCTCACGCTGCGGAGCCTGGTGCCGTGACCTCCGACCCGGAACGGCCGCGGATGCGTAGTGCCGGGTGGACGGCCTACGGAGGGGAGCGCGGCATGCCGGCAGAGACGAGACCGCCGGACGGGGGCACGGTGTCCGGGCATGACGCGGACATGCTGCTCACCCGGACGGCGCGCGGCGACGAGCGCGCCTTCGAGGTGCTGTACGACGCGGTCGCGGCGCCCGTGCACGGGCTGGTGCGGCGGGTGGTCCGCGATCCGGCGATGGCCGAGGAGGTGACGCAGGAGGTGATGATCGAGGTGTGGCGGTCCGCCGCCCGGTACGACCCGGCCCGCGGCGGCGCGATGGCGTGGATCCTGACGATCGCGCACCGCCGGGCCGTGGACCGCGTGCGGCGCGAGCAGGCCGCGGGCGAGCGCGAGGCGAGGACCGTCCACCCCGGGCCGGGCGGCGCGCACGACCCGGTGGGCGAGCGGGTCGAGGCGCGGCTGGAGCACGAGCGGGTGCGGCGCTGCCTGGGGGCGCTCACGCACCTGCAGCGCGAGTCGGTGACGCTCGCCTACTACGGCGGGCACTCCTATCGTGAGGTGGCCGCGCTGGTGGGCGCGCCGCCGAACACCGTGCGGACCCGGATGCGCGACGGCATCATCCGGCTGCGCGACTGCCTGGGGGTGGAACGGTGACGGACGACCTGCACGCCCTCGCCGGCGCGTACGCGCTGGACGCGATCGACGACGCCGAGGAGCGGCGCTCGTTCGAGGAGCACCTCGCCGGATGCGAGACGTGCGCGACCGAGCTGCGCGAGTTCCGGGCGACGGCGGCCCGGCTGGGCATGGCGGTCGCCGAGGCCCCGCCGCCGCGGCTGCGCGCCCGGGTGCTGGCGGACGTCCGGAACGTCCGGCAGCTGCCGCCCGCCTCCCCCCGCCGGACCGCGGGCGTGCGGCCCCTGCGGCCGCGCCGGTGGCGGCGCGCCGCCGTGGCAGGGCTGGCCGCGGCCGCGTGCCTGGTGACGGCCGCCTCCGTCGGGGTGGCGGTCCACGAACGGCAGCGCGTGGAGCGGACGGAGTCCGCCTACCGGGACGTTGCGTCCGTCCTGTCGGCGCCTGACGCGCGGGCGGCGACGGGCCGGGCCGCGGGCGGCGGGACGGTGACGATCGTCGCGTCCGCGTCGCGCGGCGGGGTGGTCGTGGCGTCGTCCGGTTTGCGGGCGCTGCCGTCCTCGAAGGCGTACCAGCTGTGGCTGATCGGCGCGGAAGGCCCGCGCTCGGCGGGCCTGCTGCCCGGCGACCCCGGGCGCCCGGTCGTCGCCGGGACGTGGACTCCGCGGGACAGGCTCGGCGTGACCGTCGAGCCGGCCGGCGGGTCCGCACGGCCGACGACCACGCCGATCGTCCTGCTGGGCATCACCTGATTCCCCCTTGTCGTCTGTCTGACGATATGTGATCATTGCGGGCATGTCGGTGAACGTCCCGCTCGGTCCGCTGCTCGACCCCGCCTTCCACCTCGGGTCGGTCCCCACGACGTGGGCCGAGCTGCTCGGCTTCGCGACCGGCGCGGTCAACGTGTGGCTCGTCGTCCGGCAGAACATCCTCAACTGGCCGATCGGCATCGCCAACGTGATCCTGCTCGGCCTGGTGTTCCTGGACGGCGGCCTCTACGCCGACGCCGGGCTCCAGGTCGTCTACGTCGCGCTCCAGCTCTACGGCTGGTGGGTGTGGCTGTACGGCGGGGACGGCCGCGACCGGCTCCCGGTGCGGCGCACGCGGGGCGCGGAGTGGGCGGCCCTGATCGCCGCGGGCGCCGCGGGCACCGCGTTCCTGACCTGGGCCCTCGCCACCTGGACGGACTCCACCGTGCCGTTCTGGGACGCCCTCACCACCGCGCTCTCCCTCATGGCGACCTACGGGCAGTCGCGCAAGCTGCTGGAGTCGTGGTGGCTGTGGATCGCCGCCGACCTCGTCTACATCCCGCTGTACTTCTACAAGGACCTGAAGCTCACCGGCGTCCTCTACATCGTCTTCCTGGCGCTGTGCGTGTCCGGGCTGCTGGCCTGGCGCCGCGACCTGCGCGGGCGGCCCCTCGCCCCGGCGGCCGCCGCGTGACGCACGAGCACGGCCTCGTCATCGGCAAGTTCTACCCGCCGCACGCCGGGCACCACCATCTGATCGACACTGCCGCCGCGGCCTGCGCGCGGGTGAGCGTGGTCGTCGCGGCGTCCACCGTGGAGAGCATCCCGCTGGCGCTGCGGACGGCGTGGCTGCGCGAGGCGCACCGGCAGCCGCACGTGGAGATCGTCCCGGTGGTGGACGACGCTGAGATCGACTACGAGTCCGACGAGGCCTGGTCGGCGCACGTGGCGGCGTTCCGGGCGGGCCTGGCGATGCGGTCGGGGCTCGGCGCGTCCGTCCCCCCGGTGGACGCGGTGTTCAGCTCGGAGGCGTACGGGCCGGAACTGGCGGTGCGCTTCTCGGCCGTCCACGTCCCGGTCGACCCGCCGCGCGAGCGCTTCCCGGTGAGCGGCACCGCCGTGCGGGCCGACCCCGCCGGGAACTGGGAGTTCCTATCGCCGCCCGTCCGCGCGCACCTGGCGCGCAGGGTCGTGGTGGTGGGCGCCGAGTCGACCGGCACGACGACGCTGGCCCGCGCGCTCGCCGCCCACTACGCCGGGCGGGGCGGGGTCTGGGAGGCGACCCGGTGGGTGCCGGAGTACGGCCGGACCTTCACCGAGGAGAAGCTCGCCGCCGCGCGCCGGCGGGCGGGCGACCCGTCCCTGTGGCTGGACGACCTGGTGTGGGAGTCGGCCGAGTTCACCGAGATCGCCGAGCGCCACGCGGCCATGGAGGACGCGGCGGCCCGGTCGGGCTCGCCGCTGCTGGTCTGCGACACCGACGCGTTCGCGACCGCCCTCTGGCACGAGCGCTACCTCGGCGCCCCGGCCCCCGAGGTAGAGGCCGTCCACGCGCGGACCCCGCACCACCTGTGGATCCTGACCGATCCGGAGGGCGTCCCCTTCGAGCAGGACGGCTGGCGCGACGGCGAGCTGATCAGGTCGTGGATGTCGGGCCGCTTCCGGGAGGAACTGGAGAAGCGGGGCCTTCCCCACATCACCGTGACGGGCCCCCACGAACGGCGCCTGGCCGCCGCCGTCGAGGCGACCGACGCCCTGCTCGCCGACGGCTGGCGGTTCAGCGCCCCGCTGACCCCCTAGGCCCTCGCCATGGGCTCACCCGAGCCAGATCATGTTCGTGACGCGGAACTCCTTGATGTCGGCGAGGACGAGGTAGTCGAAGAACATCGAGGTGCCGTCGACCACCATCCTGAATTCCAGACGGGCGTCGTCCAACGGCCTTCCGGGGGGACTTCCTCCGGTCTCGGCGGCCAGGCCGCCCGCCACCGCGAAGTCGCAGAAGAACCGGATCACCGAGTCCTTCAGCGCGGGGGGCATGGCCTCGATGACGTCGGAGGCCCCTTTCTCGCAGTAGACCGTCCAGCCTCGGCGGCCGGCGGTCACCTCCCAGGGTCTTCGTCCACCAGGAACCGGCTCTTGAGCTCGTCCAGCGAGACGAGGTCGCTCCGGTCCGCCCTGCGCGCCCTGGCGCGGCGTTCCGCGCGGTCGGGGATCTGGGCCAGGTGGGCCTCGGCCCACCAGTCGTCCATGACGCGCTGGTAGTCGTCCTCCTCCGTGGCGGCCATGACCTCCTTGAGGAACCTGGCGCGCTTCTCCTCCGTCAGCCAGTCGGCGATGCCCCTGATCGTCCGCGGGACCCGGTGGACCTGCCCCGGGAGGAACGGCTCTACCGGTTGTGCGCTCATGTCGCTCCCGTCCGTCCGGCGCGGTCCCCTGTCACCCGTGCAACCGAGACCCTACCGAGCCCCACCGACAGGACAGGGGCTCATTTGACGGCGCGCGGCGTGTCGGTCGGGTCGAGGCGGAACAGGTCCTCGTCGATCCGGTCGAGGGCGAGCCGGACGGCGCCGAGGCCCACCGACTCGTCCCCGAGCTCGGAACCCTCGATGCGGACGGGGCTCAGGCACAGCGGGGCGACCCGGCTCCGCAGCGCCGCGACCAGCGGGGCACCGGCCCCGGCCAGCGGCCCGCCGACCACGATCGTCTCCGGGTCGAGGGCGAGGGCCATCGCCGCGACGCCGCGCGCCATCCGGTCGGCGAGCCGCTCCACGCGCTCCCCCGCCTCGGCGGACCCGCGCCCGGCCGCCTCCAGGACGCGCTCCGCCTCCTCGAAGACGGCGCCGCGGCCGGCGTCCGGGACCAGGGAGGCGGCGGTGTCGCGCAGGCCCAGCTCGTCCAGGATGCCGATCTCGCCCGCGGCGCCCCAGCGCCCCCGGTGCAGCCGGCCGCCGATGATGGCTCCCATGCCGGTGTGCAGGGCGGCGTAGACGCAGACGACGTCGTCGGCGTCGCGAGCGGCGCCGCGCCACCGCTCGGCCATCGCGGCGAGGTTGGCGTCGTTCTCGACGAGGACGGGGCAGGAGAACGAGCGGCCCAGCTCCCGTGCCAGGTGGACGCCCTGCCACCCGGGCACGACCGTGCAGGACGTGACCGTCCCGTCCGGGGCGACGACGCCGGGGGTGCCGACGGCGACCGCCCGCAGCGAGCGCCGGTCGACGCCCGCCTCCGCGAGGCACGCCTTGACCGCGGCGCGCACCGCCGCGATCCGCTCGCCCGGCGGGGCGCCGCCGTCCAGGCGGGCGCGGTGCCCCCCGCCCACGACCTCGCCGGCGAGGTCGGCGACGAGCAGCCGCACCCGGTGCGCGTCGATGTCGATGCCGAGGGCGTGGCCCGCCTCCGCCCGGAAGCGGTAGCGGCGGGCGGGGCGGCCGAGGCCGCTGCCCGGACGCGGCGCGTCCTCGGCGGCCAGGCCGCGGTCGATCAGCTCGCCCAGCACGCCCTCGGTGGTGGGCCGGGACAGCCCGACGCGCCGGGCCAGCTCCGACAGCGTGGCCTCGCCGCCGTCGCGCAGCGCCCGCAGGGTCGCGGCCGAGTTGAGCCGGCGGAGCACCGAGGGGTCGCCACCGTGGAGAGAGTGTTGCGGCACGGGCACCCCTTGACAGCGATCGGCGGACGGACGACATTATTGCCAATCCACTTATGAAAGATACTTGCATAAGTACGGCGACCAGGCCGGGAGGGCGCGCGATGCAGGAGACGGTGCCGGCGATCGCCGTGGCGGGGGCCGGGCTGCGCGGCCGCGCCTACGCCGCGCGGATCCGGGCGACCGGGGCCGGCCGGATCGTCGCGGTCGCCGAGCCCGACCCGGTGCGGCGCGCCCGGTTCGCGGCCGAGCACGGCCTCCCGCCGGAGCGTGCGTTCCCCGGCTGGCGCGAGATGGCCGCGGCGGGCCGCCTCGCCGACGGCGTCATCATCGCGACGCAGGACGCCGAGCACGCCGAGCCCGCGATCCGCTTCGCCGGCCTCGGCTGCCACATCCTGCTGGAGAAGCCGATGGCTACGTCCGAGGCGGACGCGCTGCGGATCGTGGACGCCGTCGAGCGCGCCGGGGTGATGCTCGCCGTCTGCCACGTCCTGCGCTACACCGCCTACACGCGCGCCCTCAGGGCGCTGATCGCGGACGGCCGGATCGGCGCGCCGGTCAGCGTCCAGCATCTCGAACCGGTCGGCTGGTGGCACCACGCCCATTCCTACGTGCGCGGCAACTGGCGGCGCTCGGACGAGTCCGGGCCGATGCTGATGACGAAGTCCTGCCACGACGTCGACTGGCTGATCCATGTGATGGGCGAGGTCCCCGCGCGGGTGTCCTCGTTCGGGCGGCTGTCGCACTTCCGCCCGGAGCACCGGCCGCCCGGCGCCGCCGCGCGCTGCGTCGACTGCGCCGTCGAGGCGCGCTGCCCGTACTCGGCGCCCCGGCTCTACCTGTCGTGCCTCGGCGATCCCGCCCGCGAGGCATGGCCGCTCGGCGCGGTCACCGACGAGCGCACGGAGGCGGGCGTCCTGCGGGCGCTGCGCGAAGGCCCCTACGGCCGCTGCGTCTACGCCTGCGACAACGACGTGGTCGACCACCAGGTCGTGAACATGGAGTTCCCCTCAGGCGCGACCGGCGTGTTCACCATGACCGCGTTCTCCCCTGCCGCCCCGCGCCAGACGCGCGTCTTCGGGACGTCCGGCTGCCTGGAGGGCGACGGCGTCCGCATCACGGTCCGCGACTTCGTCACCGGCGGCACCGAGATCGTCGACCCCGGCGCCGCCCCTGGCGGCGGAGCGTTCGACGGCCGCCACGACCACGCCGACGACGCGCTGGCCGACGCCTTCGCCGCCGCGCTCGCCGGAGGCGACCCCGCCCTGCTCAGCTCCGGCCCCCGCGAGAGCCTCGCCTCGCACCGCGTCGTGTGGGCCGCCGAACGCGCGCGGCTGGACGGCACGATCGTCGAAACGGCCCCGCAGTCACCCCCCGCGAAAGGCACGGTGCGTCCATGACCGTCAGACCTCTGTGGTGCGCCGCGGCGGCGCTGTCCCTGGCCCTCGCGGCCGCTGCCTGCGGCGGTTCGTCCGGCGAGTCGTCGCCCGCGGGCAACGACGGGCGGGGCCCCATCACCGTCGCCACCGGCAAGGACCTCACCCGGACCGTGCAGCGGCTCGTCGCCGAGTGGAACGACGGCCACCCCAAGGAGGAGGTGCGGCTCGTCGAGCTGCCCGAGGACGGCGACCAGGCACGGCAGCAGCTCGTCCAGAACATGCAGATCAAGTCGGACGCCTACGACGTCGTCCGGCTGGACGCGGTGTGGACGGCGGAGTTCGCCGCGCGCCGCTGGATCCTGCCGCTGCCCGACGGGCTGGTCGACGCCTCGTCCTTCGTCCCGGCGGCCCTGGAGACCGGCAAGTACCGAGGGAGGCTGTACGCGGCGCCGTGGCTGACCGGAACCGGCGTCCTCTACTACCGCGAGGACCTCCTCGCCAAGGCCGGCGTGAAGGCCCCGCCGAAGACGTGGGCCGAGCTGCGCGACGACTGCGCGAAGGTCCGCGCGACGGCCGGGGGCAAGGGGGTCGACTGCTACGCGGGCCAGTACGGCAAGTACGAGGGGCTCACGGTCAACTACTCCGAGGCCGTCCAGTCCGCGGGCGGCGAGGTCTTCGACTCCTCGGGCAGGCCGCAGGTGAACACCCCGCAGGCCAAGGCCGGGCTCCGGTTCCTCGTGGACGGCTTCAAGAACGGGACCATCCCGCAGAAGGCCATCACCTTCAAGGAGGAGGAAGGCCGCCGCGCCTTCCAGGAGGGCCGCCTCGTCTTCCACCGCAACTGGGCCTATGTGTACGCGCTCGCCTCCGAGAAGGACGGTTCGAAGGTGGCCGGGAAGTTCGGCGTCGCGCCGATCCCCGGCGAGGGCGGGCCGGGCTCCGGCACGCTCGGCGGCAACAACCTGGCCGTGTCGGCGTTCTCCAAGCACCAGGCGACCGCGCGCGACTTCGTCGCCCACATCGTCAGCCCGGCGGTCCAGAAGGAGTACGGCCGCGCCCAGTCGTTCCCGCTGTCCCTCGCCGCCCTCTACACCGATCCCGAGATGGTCAGGCGGTACCCGTACCTGCCGGCGCTGAGGCAGGGCATGGACAAGGCGAGGCCGCGCCCGGTCGTCGTCCGCTACAACGAGGTCAGCGCCGCCGTCCAGGAGCACGTCACCGCGGCGCTCACCGGGAGGAAACCGGTCGACCGTGCGGCCGAGGACCTCCAGAGGGCACTGGCAGCGCTGGCCGACTAGCGGCGCGGTAGGCGCTCGGTGTCAGGCCGAGCCTGCGGACGAAGTGCTGGCGCAGGGAGTCGGCGCTGCCGAGGCCGCTGCGGTGGGCGACCTGGTCCATCGGGAGCGCGGTGCTCTCCAGCAGCTCCCGGGCCCGGTCGATCCGCTGGTGCAGCAGCCATTGCAGCGGGCTGTGCCCGGTTTCCGCGTGGAACCGGCGCGTGAGCGTGCGAGTGCTGACACGCGCGTGCCGGGCCAGGTCGGTGAGGGTGAGCGGCTCGCCCAGGCGCCGCACGGCCCAGGCGCGGGTCTCCGCGAGCGACACGTCCGGTCCGGCGGGCAGCGGGTCGGCGAGGCGCTGGACCTGGTCGGCGGGGCGCGGGGGCGCCGCGACCGTCAGGCGCGCCGCCGCGGCCGCCGCCGCGGCGCCGTGGTCCTCGCGAACCAGGTGCAGGCACAGCTCGATCCCGGCGGCGGCCCCGGCCGAGGTCAGCACCGTTCCGTCCGTGACGTACAGGACGTCGGGGACGACCTCCGCGGCGGGGAAGCGGTGGGCAAGGTCGCCGGTGAGGCCCCAGTGCGTCGTGGCGCGGCGGCCGTCCAGCAGCCCCGCCTCGCCGAGCACGAAGGCGCCCGTGCAGATGGCCGCGACGCGCTTCCCCGCGGCCGCCGCGGCGCGCAGCGCGTCCAGGACGGGCCGCTCGATGCCGGTGCGGCCCCCGCTGCCCACGACGATGACGCTGTCCGCGCTCTCCACGGCGTCCAGCCCGTGCGGGGCGACGACGTCCAGGCCGCCGACGGCCTCCAGCGGACGCCCCGGCTCGGCGGCGCAGAGCCGCAGCTCGTAGGCGGGGCCGCCGCCCGCCTCGGCGGCGCCCAGCACCATCTGCGGGATCGTGACGTCGAAGCTCATCACCGGCGGGACGACGACGACCGCGACCGTGTGCATCTGGCCAGAACCTCCGGACGGTTGGCGATCAGGCCCCTGCCGTCCGGGCGCGGCGGACCGCAGAGTGGTTCGCGCAACGGCCGGATGCCCGGCCACTACCTCACTGGAGTGAATTATGCCGTTCCATGTCGTCGTCGGCCGGGGAGCCACCGCCACCGCGACCGCGCTCCTGCTCGCCGGCGCGGGCGACCGCGTCCGGATGGCGTCCCGCAGCGGAGCGGGTCCGGAGCACCCGCTCATCGAGCCGATCGCGCTGGACGCCACCGACACCGGCGCCCTCAGCCGGCTCGCCGAGGGCGCCGAGACCGTGTTCAACGCGGCGGCGCCCGCCTACCACACGTGGCCGGAACTGCTGCCCGCGCTGTTCGGCTCGATCCTGACCGCCGCCGAGCGGTCCGGCGCGGGGTACGTCATGCTGGGCAACCTCTACGGGTACGGGCCGGGAGACGGCCCGGTCACCGAGGACCACCCGCTGAAGGCGACCGGCTCCAAGGGGCGGGTGCGCGCAGAGATGTGGCTGCGGGCCAAGGAGGCGCACGACGCCGGAAGGGTGCGGGCCGCGGAGGTGCGCGCCGGCCAGTTCCTCGGGGCCGGCGCCTACTCCGTCTTCACGCTCATGGTGCAGCCGAAGGTGCTCGCCGGACGCCCGGCGCTCGTCCCGGCGGAACTCGACGTCCCGCACGCCTACTCGGCGATCGGCGACACCGCCCGCGCGCTCGTCGCCGTCGCCCGCGACGGGCGCGGATGGGGCCGGCCGTGGCACGCCCCGACGATCACCGCGTCGGTGCGCGAGGTCGCCGGACGCCTCGCCGCGCTCGCCGGCGTCCCCGGACCGCGCCTGGACACCATGACGGACCGCGAACTGACCCTGCTGAGCCTCACCGATCCGTTCTGGGACGAGATGTGGGAGACGCACCACATGTCGCACCGGCCGTTCACCGTCGACTCCTCAGCGATCGAGGAGACGTTCGGTGTCGCCGCGTCGCCGCTGGACGACGTCCTCAAGGAGGCGCTCAGCCATATGTGAGGCCGTACCCGAAGGGGAACAGGGGCTTCTTGCCGTCGCCCCTGTTGATGGGCTGCTGGGAGGCGTCGCGCATCCACGTCACCGGCAGCTTGCCGGTGGGGGCGGTGGCGCCGTACAGGACGTCGGCGACGCCGCCCCCCTCGGTGCCGGGCAGCCACGCCTCGACGAGCGCGTCCCACCCGGGCAGTTCCGAGGCGATGTCCAGCGGGCGTCCCGACACCAGCACCACGACCACCGGGACGCCGGACGCGCGCAGCCGCCCGATCGTCTTCAGGTCGGCGTCGTCGAGGCCCATGCCGTCGCTGAGGTCGCCCTGGTACTCGGCGTACGGCTTCTCCCCGACGACCGCGACCGCCGCGTCGTAGGACCGGTCGATGCCCGTCCCGTCGACGCTGTAGGTGACGGTCGCGGACGGGCCGGCCGCCTCGCGGAGGCCCTGCAGGATCGTCGTCCCCTTCGTGGTCGGGCCCGGCGCGCCCTGCCAGGTGATCGTCCAGCCGCCGGACTGCATGCCGATGTCGTCGGCGCTGCGGCCCGCGACGAAGACCCTGCCGCCCGCGGCCAGCGGCAGGACGCCGCGCGCGTTCTTCAGCAGCACCTGCGACTCGGCGACCGCGCGCCTGGCGAGCGCGCGGTGCTCGGCGCTCCCGACCGTCCGCAGATACGCGCGGTCGGCCATCGGCCGCTCGAACAGGCCCAGCCGGAACTTCTCGGCCAGGATGCGGCGGTTCGCGTCGTCGACCCGGGACAGGGGGACGGCGCCGTCCCGCACCGCGTCCCGCAGGTAGTCGATGAACCTGCGCCACTCGGTCGGCACCATGACCATGTCGATCCCGGCGTTCACCGCGGCCGCGACCTCGGCCCTGGTGAACCCCTCCTCGCCGTCGATCCGGTCGACCCCGTTGTAGTCGGACACGACGAACCCCGTGAAACCGAGCTCCCGCTTGAGGACGTCGGTGATCAGGTACCTGTTCTGGTGCATCTTCAGCCCGTTCCACGAGCTGTAGGAGACCATCACCGAGCCGACGCCGCGCTTCACGGCCTCGCGGAACGGGGGCAGGTGGACCGCCCGCAGCTCCGCCTCCGGGATCCGGGTGTCGCCGCGGTCGTGGCCGCCCTCGGTGCCCCCGTCCCCGAGGTAGTGCTTCGCCGTGGCCAGGACGGACGCGGGCCCGCCCAGCCGCTCGCCCTGCAGGCCCTCGATGATCGTGGTCATGGCGGCGGGCAGTTCGGGCACCTCGCCGAACGACTCGTACGTCCGGCCCCAGCGGTCGTCGCGGGCCACGCACAGGCAGGGCGCGAAGTTCCAGTCCACGCCCGTCCCGGTCATCTCCGCCGCGGTCGCCGCCCCGATCCTTCGGACGAGGGCCGGGTCACGCGTCGCGCCGAGCCCGATGTCGTGCGGGAAGATCGTCGCGCCCACCACGTTGCCGTGGCCGTGCACCGCGTCCGCCCCGTAGATCATCGGGATGCGCAGCGGCGTGGCCAGCGCGCCCCGCTGGAAGCCGTCGTACATGTCCGCCCAGCTCTCCGGTGTGTTCGGGCTGGGAGCCGACCCGCCGCTGGACAGCACCGACCCGATCCGGTAGCGGGTTACGTCCTCCGGAGTCACGTACCGGCGCTCCGGCTGGGTCATCTGGCCGAGCTTGTCGGCGAGGCTCATCCGGCCGAGCAGGTCGGTGACGCGGTCCTCGACCGGCAGCCGGGGGTCGAGGTAGGGGACGGGGCCCGGGGCCGCCCGGACGGGGCCGCCGTGGACGGCGAGGGCCAGCGCGGCGAGCATGCCGAGGACGAGGCCGCGGGACCGGAGCCGCAGGGAGGAAAAGCGCATGCGGAAGGTTTTTCCAGGGCCGATCAAAATCAGCGCAACCGGATACCAGCGCCTGAGCAATATCTGCCGGCCACGTCCGAACAATTAGAATAGGGCGATCGGTCGGGATCGAACCGACACCTCCAGGACCACAACCTGGCGTGCAGACCACTACACCACGAACGCCGTATCTCCGGCAGGAATCGAACCTGCGACCTCCGGGTCCGCAACCCGGCGCGCTCTCCACTGCGCCACGGAGACCTGTTCCTTGCGTGCTGAGCGCAGGAATCGAACCTGCCTGCCGCGGCTTATGAGACCGCTGGACGCACCAGCGTCCCTGCTCAGCGCGGAGGGTGCGAGATTCGAACTCGCGCAGGGGTGACCCTGACGACGGCTTAGCAAGCCGCTGCCTTCCCGCTCGGCCAACCCTCCGGAAACTAAAAAGACCGCCCGTGGTCTTCGGGCGGTCGGCGGACGGACGTGCGGTTCACGTCCGTCGGCGGCTCCCGAGACCGGAATGGCTGCCGTGCATTCGATGACGTCGCATCGCGGCTCTCCCTTCCGATCCCGTCCGTCGTTCTCCCCTACGACGTCCATGGTGCCGGGGCGGTTCCGCCCCGGCAACCTATTTATCTCCTCATTCCTCGAAATCGGTGCCGCGGGAGAGAGGCTCCCAATCGGTGAACTCCTTGCGCGCCCCGGTCAGGGCGGCGTCGACGGCGTCGGCGGCGTCGTTGCCCAGCGGCAGCCGCAGCGGCGTGTCGTCGGCGTCCAGCGCCTTCAGGATCGCGGCGGCGGCCTTGGCCGGGTCCCCCGGCTGCTTCCCGTCGCTGCCCGGCAGGTTCGCCCGGACCGGGCCGACGGTGCCGTCGTACTCCGGCATCGCGGCCGTCTGGTGCAGGCCGCCGCCGGCGAACGACGTCCGGAACGCGCCCGGCTCGACCACCAGCACCTTGATCCCGAACGGCGCGACCTCCTGGGCCAGCGCCTCCGACATCCCCTCCAGCGCGAACTTGGTCGCCGAGTAGGCGCCCACGCCGGGGAAGGAGAACCGGCCGCCCATGCTCGACATCTGCACGACGGCGCCGCTCCCCTGCCGGCGCATGTGCGGCAGCACCGCCCGGACGAGGGCCGCCGGGCCGAAGAAGTGCAGGTCCATCAGCTCGCGCAGCTCGCGGTCGGTGGTCTCCTCCACGGCGCCGACGACGCCGCGCCCGGCGTTGTTGACCAGCACGTCGACGCGGCCGTGCCACAGCACCGCGTCCGCGACCACGTCCGCGATCCGCGCCTGGTCGGTGACGTCCAGCTCGACCGCGTTGACCCGGCCCGGGTGGCGCGCGACCAGATCGGCCAGCGCCTCCGGGCGGCGCGCCGCCGCGACCACCGTGTCCCCGGCCGCCAGCGCCGCCTCCGCGATCGCCCGCCCGAAGCCGGAGTTCGCCCCGGTGATCAGCCAGACCCGTCCGCGTCCCGCCGTGTTCGATTCAGTGGTGTTCGGTTCAGTGGTGTTCGCCATGTCCGCAGTTATCGCAGCGCGACCACCGCCGCGTCCAAGACAGAGATCCGCCGACCCGATAAAGAGCGTTTATGATCCCGGCATGGAGCTGCGCCAGCTGCGCTACCTCGCCGCGATCGCGGACGCGGGCAACCTCGGCCGGGCCGCCGAGGCCCTGTACGTCAGCCAGCCCGCGCTCTCCTACGCGCTGCGGAAGCTGGAGGCCGAGCTCGGCGTCCGGCTGTTCGACCGGCACGCGGGCGGCGTGACCCCCACCGCCGCCGGCCGCGACGTGATCGCCGAGGCGCGCCGCACGGTCCGGCAGGCCGACCGGGTCGCCGCCGCCGCGGAGCGGCACCGGCGCGGGCAGACCGGCGTCCTGCGCGTCGGGTTCGAGGCCAGCGGCGCCGGCGAGCTGACGACCCGGGCCCGCGCCGAGTTCGCCCGCGCCCATCCCGGCGTCCGCGTCGAGCCCAAGCGCTTCGACTGGGGCGGCGAGGCCGCCGCGCTCCGCGCCGGGCAGGTGGACGTGGCGTTCGTGTGGCTGCCCGCCGACCTCTCGGGCCTGCACTCGGAGACCGTCCACACCGAGCACCGCGTCGTGGGCCTCCCGGCCGGCCATCGGCTCGCCGCCGCCGACGGCGTCTCGATCATGGACGTCAAGGACGAGCCCCTCATGTGGACCGAGCGCGCCCCCCGCGAATGGGTGGACTGGTGGGCGGTCAACCCGCGGCCGGACGGGTCCGCGCCGCGCTGGGGCCCCACCAACGACAACGTCGAGGAGATGCTCGAACAGGTCGCCGAGGGCACGGCCATCTGCTTCGCGCCGTCCAGCATGGCGCTGTACTACGCGCGCCCGGGGCTGGTCTGGGTGCCGCTCACGGACGTGGAGCCGCTGCGCGTCGCGCTCGCCTGGGCGGACGGGGGCCCGCTCGTGGAGGCGTTCGCCGCGATCGTCCGCGACCTCGCGGGAGCTGCCGTCAGACGAACGTCCGGGGCGCCTCCACGGCCGCGCTGAGCGCCCGGAGCGCATGGTAGACGCGGACCTTGACCACGTCGACCGGCACTCCCAGCGAGGCGGCGGCCTCGTTGACCGAGCGGTCCCGGAAGACCGTCTCGGTGAGGATCTCGCGGTGCGCGGGCGGCAGCGCCTGGAAGGCCCGGGCGACCACCGCGGGGCGCATCCGCTCCCCCGGCGTACCGGGGGCGAACGAACCGGTGTCTTTGCCCATTCGCAGTGCCACACCACGAACCTCGCACCGTTCCCCCGCCCCGCCGCCCTCCTTATGGCGCCTTTAAGGAAGCACTGAGGAGGACTTATCCGGCCCCCGTACGGCACGGCCTCAGGCGGTCGTCCAGGGCGCTGTTCACCTGCGGAAACCGATAATGGAGGGCGGCGGCGCCGTCCGCACCTGCGATCGGCGCCGGCCCGGCCCGGCCGCCGGGCGACCGAGGACGCGGTCGCGAGCGAGTGAAGTACCGATTTCGGTTATGCCTTGACAAGGGCGATGAGCGTCAAATCTACTATGGGAGCGCTCCCAAATTCGGCGACGGGCGGCAAATGCACGACTATGGGAGCGCTCCCACACCGTTGACCTGTGGTTCGGCCTGACCGGCCGAGGACGACGAAAGGTCTGCGAAGCAGCCATGACGGTACGAGACGAAACCTCGCCCCCGGAGGCGGTCGGCGACCCGGCGGGGACGGGCGCGGCGGGCGCAGCCGGCGCGGGTCGCTGGGCCCCGCATGTCTGGTGGATCGCGCTCGCCGCGGGCGTCGCGGGCGCCGCGTTCGTCTGGCTCGCGCTGCCGCACGGGCGCGACATCGAGTCACCATGGGAACTGGTGGCCAAACTGGTCGTCTTCGGCTGCCTGTGCTGCGCGATCGCGCTGTTCCCCTGGGCCCCGCGGCTCCCGCACTGGGTGCTGTACGCGCCATTCGTGTTCTTCACCGGATACGTCGTCCCGCGCATCAGCGGCTTCTACTACACCGATGCCCAGCGGGCCCACGGCGACAGTTTCTACACGCACGTCTACCTGCTTCTCTATCCCGGAATCGTGCTCACCGCGGGCGCCGCCTACCGGATCGGCGGAGGCTCTCCCGGACGCACCCTGAAAGTGCTCGTGACCGGCATCGTCATCGTCTTCTCGGGCTTTCTCGACCTCATGTGGTACGTCGTCAACCCGGTCGGGATCCCGGACCGGATCGACGCCCCGCACATCAACGTGATCACCGGCGGGCCGATCTCGTTCGGCGCGACGGTCCTGTTCGCGCTCGCCCACGTGCCGATCCTCGTCGGCGTCAACCTGCTGCCCCTGGACCGGTGGATCGGGTACCGGACCGGGGCGGCCCCAGCCCCCGCCGCGCGCGGGACGGAACCGTAGTCCAGTGCAGGGAGAGGACATCGTGCCCAGGGCCACCCCCGTGTCCGGCTCCGCGCCCGGCGCCGTCGCGATCTCCGTCGCGGCGCCGGCCTACAACGAGGCGGAGAACATCGCCGCCGTGGTCGCCGAATGGCGGGCCTACCTGGAGGGGAACCCGCGCATCGCCGACTGGGAGATCGTGGTGTGCGACGACGGGAGCACCGATGCGACCGGCGCCGTCCTGGCCGCGCTCCAGGAGGAGTGCCCGCGGCTCGCCGTCACCCGGTTCGACCGCAACCGCGGGGCGGGCGCCGCCATCGCCGCCGCGATCGCCCGCACCCGGCTGGAATGGGTCGTCCTCCTCGACTCCGACGGCCAGTTCCCCATCGCCAACCTCGACCGCTTCCTCGATCCCGTCCTGGCCGGGAAGGCCAGGGCGTTCTCGGGCGCCAGGATCCGCAAGGCCGACAGCCTGCCCCACCGGTGGGGCTCGGCGGCCAGCGGCGCCGTCAGCAACCGGCTGCACCGGACCCGGTACCGGGACTTCAACTCGGTGTTCAAGGTGGTCCACGGCCCGCTGTTCCGGTCCCTGCGGCTGGAGTCGGGCGGGATGAACTGCTCGACCGAGATCACCGCCCGGGTCGCCGAACTCGGCCACACCTGGGTGGAGATCCCGATCGAGCACCGGGAGCGCGCCGCCGGCGCCCGCGGTTGGCGGTTCTGGGGCGGGGCGCGCGATCGGGCGCTGCTGGTCGGCTATCTCGGCTACCGCCACTGGCTGCAGCGCCGCGGTGTCCTGCGCGCCGAGGCCGGGGACGGACGCGACCCGGCGGTCGGCACCACCGGGCGGGCGTGCGAGAGCGCGGTCCGGGCGGGAGAAGCGCGGTGACCGAGCGGCGCCCGGGCCCGACGCGGGTCGCCATGTTCAGCGGCGGGCGCGGTGGCGCGGGCATCGCGCGGCGGCTCCTGCGGACCCCCGGCGTCCGGCTGACCCTGCTCGTCAACGGGTACGACAACGGCCTGTCCACGGGCGCGCTGCGGCGCTTCCTGCCGGGGATGCTCGGCCCGTCCGACTTCCGCAAGAACCTGCTGCCGCACCTCGACCCGGCGGACCCGGCCCAGGCGGCGCTCTTCGCCGTCCTCGAGCACCGGCTCCCCGCCGGGACGGCGCCGCGCGACCTCGGCGACCTCGCCGGCGCGCTCGCGGCACCGGAGACCTCCCCGCCGGGGTTCGCCGCGCTGCCGCGGCGCGCCCGCGCGGCGATCACCCGGGACCTGACCGCCTTCCTGCACCGCCTGGAGGAGGACCCGGACGGGCTCGACCTCGCCGGCTGCGCGCTCGGCAACCTCGTGTTCGCCGGCGCCTACCTGCGCGCGGGCGAGGACTTCAACGCGGCGGTCCGGTCCTGCGCGCGGACGTTCGCGACCCCGGCCCGCCTCCTGAACGTGACGGACGGCGGGGACGCCCACCTCGTCGCGCTGAAGGAGAACGGGCGGCTGCTCGCCGACGAGGCCGACATCGTGGCGCCGCAGGACGCGGCCCGCATCACCGACCTGTTCCTGCTCCGCCGCCCGCTCGGGCCGGCGCAACGGGACGAGCTCGAGACGCTGCCCGTCCAGCGGATCCGCTGGGTCCTCGCCCGCCGGCGGGCGGCGGTGTCCGCCAACCGGGCGGCGCTGGCCGCGCTGGCGGACGCCGACCTCATCGTCTACGGCCCGGGCACCCCGCACTCGTCGCTGCTGCCGAGCTACCTGACGCCCGGCGTGGCCGAGGCGATCGCCGCGAACCGCGCGGCCGCCAAGGCGTTCGTGGTCAACATCCGCGAGGACCACGACGTCCAGGGCATGAGCGCCCCGGCGCACGTCGACCTCGCCCTGTCCTACCTCGGCGACCCGGGCAACGAGCGGCGGACGGTCACCCACGCCGTCTGCCACCGGCCCAGGACGGGACGGCCGGACGTCCCGGCGATGCCCGGTGACATCGCCGAGGCCGGCCTGCGGACGAACACGCAGTGGATCATCGCCGACCTGGCGGACCCCGGACGGCCGGGGGCGCGCGACGGCGCGCGGACCGCCGACCTGCTCACCGGGCTCGCGGCGGGCGCGGCGTCCGACCCGGCGCTGGAGCCGGCCGGATGAGGGCCGTGCCCGCGCCCGCCGGGGCGCTCGCCGGGCGGCGGGTCTGGCTCTGCGACCTCGACGGGACCCTGGTGGACTCCGGCCCGGCCCACGAGGCCGCGTTCCGGGCCGCGCTCGCCGAGGTCGCCCCCGCGCTGGCCGGCGGCTTCCGGTACGGCGACCACGCGGGCGCGGCGACCGAGGACGTCGCGGCGGCCCTGGGCCTGGCGTCCGGCGACGCCGAGCGGTTCGTCCGGCGCAAGCGGCGGATCTACCGCGCCGGCGTGGCGGCGGGCCGGGTGGCCGTGTTCCCCGGCGCCCACCGGTTGCTCGGACGGCTCTCCGAGCGGGGGCGCGCGGTGTACCTCGTGACCGGCGGGAGCAGGGGGTCGGTGGAGCGCGTCCTCGCGGCCGCCTCGCTGCGCCGGTACTTCACGGACGTCCTGACCGGTGACGACGTCCCCTGCGGCAAGCCCGACCCCGCCTTCTACCTGGCGGCCTGCCACCGGTGGGGCGTCGACGCCGCCGACGCGGTCGCCGTGGAGGACTCCGCCCACGGGGTCGCCTCGGCGGTCGGAGCGGGGCTGCCGACGCTCCAGGTGCACGCGGCCGAACCCGCACCGGGCGCGATACCGGTGCGCGGCCTGGAGGACGTTCTCGCCCTCCTCGACCGGAAAGGCGATGGCGATGACCGACGTGCCGGCGACTGACACGGCGAAGAGCGGCGCGACGATGCCCGGCGCGACCGTGCCGACCGCGCCCGGGGCGGGCCGGGTCTGCGCGGTGATCCCCGCGGCCGGCCGGGGGACGCGGCTCGGCCTCGGGGTCCCGAAGATCCTGCTGGAGCTCGGCGGCGGGGTCACCGTGTGGCACCTGCTCCACCGGCGGCTCCGGCCGGTGGCCGGGCACGTCCACGTCGTCGTCTCACCGGAGGGCGAGGCGCCGTTCCGGCGGGCCGCGGCCGAGGAGATCGCGCGCGGGACGGTGTCGGTGAGCATCCAGGAGACGCCGGCCGGCATGGGCGACGCGGTCTTCGGCGCCGCCCCGCACTGGGACGGCCACGACACGCTCCTCGTCGTCTGGGGCGACCAGGCGGGACTGTCCACGCGGACCGCGCGGCGGGTCGTGCGGGCGCACCGCCCGGGCGGGCTCACGATCCCCCTGGTGGCGATGCCGGACCCGTACGTCGAGTACGAGCTGGCGGGCGGCCGGCTCCTCCGGATACGGCAGTCCCGCGAGGGCGACGAGTGCCGGCCCGGCGGGCTCGGCGACGTCGGCGTGTTCTGCCTGGGCACCGCGGGGCTCGTGGACGCCTGGAACCGCTACCTCGCCGACGCCGCACGCGGCGACGTCACCGGCGAGGTGAACTTCCTGCCGTTCCTCACCCACCTGTCCCGGGAGGAGGGCCGGGAGGTCACGGTCGTCCCGGTCGCCGACGCCGACGAGGCGCGCGGCATCAACACCAGGGACGACCTGGAGTTCGCCCGGCGGGCGTACCAGCGGTGCGCGGACTGATCCCCCGGACCGGTGCGCGGCGCGGGCTCGCCGCCCACCGCCGGACCGCCGTGCCCACGCTGCTGAGCACCGCGGCCAGCGGCATCTCGGCGGCGACCACGCTGGTCGTCGCCCGGGGCACGGGCGCCGCGCAGTTCGGCCGGTTCACCGTGGTCCTGTCGATCGCGCTGATCGTCACGGTCGGGATGCTGATGAGCCTGCACTACGTGATGCTGCAGGAACTGCCGCGCCGCGACCCGGCCGGGCATCCGGCCCTGACGACGACCGCGCTGCTGTCCACGCTGGCGCTCGGGGGCGGCGTCGCGGTCGGCGGCGCCGCGGCGTCGCCCGTGCTCGCCCCGGCGCTCGGGGTCGACCCGCGGGCGCTGTGCCTCGGGCTGGCCCTGGCGCTCGCGATGACGCTGAACCAGCTGACCGAGAGCTTCCTGCGCGGCAGGCGCAGGTACGGGTTCGTGGCCGGGCTCAAGCTCGCCGTCGCCGTCGCCTACCTGTCCGGCTCCGCGTTCTCGCTGCTCGTCCTCGGGATCCGGGACGCCGAGTACTACCTCCTCGCGCTGACCGGCAGCTACGCCGCGTTCAGCGTCGCCGCGCTGACCGGCGTCGAGATCGTCCCGCGCGCCTGGTCGCGGGCGGCGGCGCGCGCGCAGTACCGGCACGGGGCCTACGTCACCGCCATCGCGGCGCTGACCGGCCTCCTGTTCGGGCTCGACGTCATCTTCCTCAACCGCTGGGCCGGGCAGGCCGACGTCGGCGTCTACTCCGTCTACAACGGCTTCCCCAAACGCCTGCTCGGTGTCGTCTTCACCGACGGGATCGGCCTCGCGCTGCTGCCCGCCCTTGCGGTCGCGGACAAGCCCGCCGTCATGCGGCGGATCGCGCGGCTGGCGCCGCTCGTCGCGGCCGGCACGGGGCTCGTGTCCTTCGCGGCGAGCACGGTGTTCTTCTTCCTGCTCCGCGCCCAGTACCCGTACTCGCTCACCCTCATGGGGCTCTCCTCGGCGGGCATCGGCGCGCACGCCGTCTTCAACCTCTACTCCGTCGCCCTGTCCATGGACGGCGTGCGCGGCGCCCGGCTCCTCATCGCGTGCCTGGCGGCCGGCACCCCCGTCGCTCTCGCCTGCCAGGCCGCCTGCATCGCCTGGTGGGGGCTCTACGGGGGGCTCGCCGGGTTCGCGGTGAGCAACCTCGTCCTCGTCGCCGCCGTGGCCGCCGCCGCGGGCCGCGCGTACCGGCGGCCGAGCGCGGCGGACCGTCCCCTGCCCGTTCTGGAGACCGGACATTGAACCGTGAAGCGGCGCCGGATCGGCGCCTGAAGATCGCCTACGTGGTCAACCAGTACCCGCCGAACGTGACGACGGGCCTCGGCCGGTACGTCGAGCTGATCACCCCGCACCTGGCGCGCGGGCACCGGCTCGCGGTGTTCACCCTCAACGCGGGGCGGCAGCCCGTCCACGAGCGGCACGGCTCCGTCACCGTGCACCGGCCCCTGGGGCGGATCCTCGGCGCGGTGAGCAGGCGGCGCCGGCTCAACCGCACCCGCAGGCTGGACTTCCTGCTGATCACGGCGAACGTGGTGGTGAGCAACTGGCGGTACTTCCTCCGGCTGCGCCGGGCCGCCGAGCGTCCCGACCTGGTCGCGGTGCACGATTCGACGAACTTCCTGTGCGGCCTGCTCTGCCACCACGTCCTGCGGCTGCCGGTCGTGTTCCACGTCCACACCACCGAGTACGGCGTGGCGCCCCGCCGCAGCATCGCCGACCCGCTGAACGCGTTCGCGGCGCTCGAACGCCACCTGGGCCGGATCGCGCGCCGCGTCGTCGTGCCGACCCCGGAGGTCCGCGACCAGCTCGCCGCGGCCGGCTGGGACCCGGCGAGGATCGACGTCGTGCGGCTCGGCGGGACGTTCGAGCCGCTCGTCGCCGGGCTCGACCGGGAGCGGCTGCGCCGCCGGGCCGGCGACCTGCGCGCGCGGCTCGGGATCCCGGCGGACGCGCCCGTCCTGCTGTTCGTCGGACGCCTCGAACGGCAGAAGGGCGTCCACGAGCTGCTCGAAGCGGTGCCGCGGATGACCGAGGCCGTGCCCGGCCTGCGCCTCGTCCTGCTGGGAGAGGGGGACGAGGCCGCGGCGCGGGCCGCCGGGAACCGGGTCCTGACGCGCGGGTTCGTCTCCGGCCCGGCGCTGACGGAGTACTACGCGATGGCCGACGCCTGCGTCTTCCCGTCGCTCTTCGAGCCGTTCGGCCTGGTCGCCACCGAGTCCATGGCGCTCGGCAGGCCGACGATCCTCGGCGCGGGCTTCTCCCGGATCTTCGCCGGCGACCCGGCGCGCCCGGCGGTGCGGTTCGTCGGCGGCACCGGCCCCGCCGACATCGCCGACGCCGTGATCGACGTCATGACCGACCCCGAGGCGCGCCGCGCGCTCGGCGAGCGCGGGGAGCGGTTCGTCCGGGAGGAGCTGAGCTGGACCCGCGCGGCCCGCGAGACGCTCGCGCTCTACGAGGAGTCGGTGTGGCCTCCGTCTGCGTGATCGTGCCGTGCTACAACGCGGCCAAGACGCTGCGCCTGTGTCTGGAGGCCGTCCTGGCGCAGACCCGCCGCCCCGACGAGATCGTGGTCGTCGACGACGCCGGCTCCGACGGCTCCGCCGGGATCGCGGCCTCGCTGGGCTGCCGCGTCGTGCGGCTGCCGGAGAACCGCGGCGTCTCGGCGGCCAGGAACGCGGGCGCCGCGGCGACCACCGCCGACGTGCTGTTCTTCCTCGACTCGGACGTGGCGCTGCGCCCCGACGCGCTGGCCAACGCCCTGGCCGTCCTCGACGCGGACCCCGGGTGCGGCTGCGTCCAGGGCGTCTACGAGACCGAGCCGCTCATCGACGACGGCCCGGCCGAGTGGTACCGCGTCCTGCACGCCGCGTTCTGGCGCCGCCGCCACCTCGGCGAGGTCACCGGCCTCGTGTTCGCGCTGGCCGCCATCCGCCGCGACGTGTTCCAGGCCGCCGGCGGGTTCGACGAGGCGCTCCGCGACTGCGAGGACGTCGAGTACGCGAGCCGGCTGCACGGGCGCTGCCGCGTCGTGCTCACCGACGCCGTCCAGGGCCGGCACGACGACGGGAGCCGGCTGGCGGGGATCCTCGCCGAGCAGTGGCGCCGGGCCGTCCCGCTCGTCCCGCTGCTGCTCGCCGCGGCCCGGCGGGGCGGCGGGCAGCCCGAGCACGCCAACCGCCCGGCCGGCATCCTCGCCGTGGCGCTGGCGCCGGTGCCGCTGCCGCTCGCCGTCCTGCATCCGGCGTTCCTCGCGCTGAGCGCGGCGTGCGTTCTGGCCTTCACCGTCTCCGACCCGCCGCTCGTCCGGTTCGTCCACCGGCACCGGGGGACCGCGTTCACCGCCTACTTCCTGCTGGTGCACCTGGCCGTGCACGCGGTCCTCGTCTCGGGGATGGCGTTCGGCGCGCTGCGCCTGCTGCGCCGTCCCGCGCGCGCCGGCTGAGCCACCGGCACGCCCGCACCGGCGGTCGGGGTCACAGGGTGGGGCGGAGGGGTTCGCCGGAGGCGAGGAGGGCGAGGGCGGCGGCGCCGTAGAGGCCGGCGTCGCGGTCCAGGGCGGTGGAGGAGACGCGCAGGTCGCGCAGGTGCGGCATGCCGGCCCGGACGCCGATCGCGGTGCGCAGCGGGTCGAGGAGCAGGTCGCCCGCGGCCGCCACGCCGCCGCCGATGACGACGTCGCGGATGTCGAGGACGGAGGCGGTGTTGAGGATCGCGGTGGCGAGGGCGCCGGCGGCGCGGTGGAAGGCCGCGAGCGGGATCGGGGCGCCGGCGCGGGCGGCGGCGGCCAGGGCCCGGGCGTCGGGGCGGCCCGTCGCGGGGGCGAGCGTCCAACCCTGGGCGAGGGCCCAGCGGACCATGCTGGGGCCGCCGGCGATCGTCTCCAGGCAGCCGCGGGCGCCGCAGACGCAGGGCTCGCCGTCGAGGTCGACGATGACGTGGCCGATGTGGCCCGCGTTGCCGGTGCGTCCCGTCCAGGGGCGGCCGTCGATGACGAGGCCGCCGCCGACGCCCGTCGACACGACCATGCCGAGCAGGGAGTCGCACTCGTGCCCGCCGCGCCACCACTCGCCGAGCGCCATGCACTGGGCGTCGCCTGCGAGGGTGACCGGGACGCCGGGGACGAGGCGCCGCACGGCCGCGACGAGCGGGTAGCCGCGCCAGCGGGGGATGTTGATCGGGCTGACCGTGCCGGCCTCGGTGTCGATCGGGCCCGCCGAGCCGATGCCGACGCCGGTCAGCCCCGGTCCGGCGAAGTCGGCGACGAGGCCGCGGAGGGTGGCGGTGGGCGCCTGGCCGACGGGGTGCTCGGCGCGGTCGAGGAGCTTCCCGGCGGCGTCGACGCGGGCCACGGCGAACTTGGTGCCGCCGATGTCGAGGGCGAGGACGGTCATGACCCGATCCCCGGGAGCGCGCGGTAGAGCGTGCCGTGTCCGGTGAGGCGGGTGGCGGGGGCGCCGGCGGGGATGAAGGCGGCCTGGCCGCGGGTGAGGACCAGGGCCGGGTCGGCGGTGAGGCGGGCCTCGCCTTCCAGGCAGAGGAGCGTCTGCGGAAGGCCGGCGGGCAGGGCTTCGGGGGTTTCCGTGAGGTCGTGGCGGACGAGGGTGAACTCCTCGGCGGCCGTCCGGTACCGGCGGTCGGCCGTGGGCTCGACGCGGTGGGGCTTGGACGGCGCGAACTCGACCACGCGCATCAGTTCGGGGACGTCGATGTGCTTGCCGGTGAGCCCGCAGCGCACCACGTTGTCCGAGTTCGCCATGACCTCGATCGCGAGGCCGCCGAGGTAGGAGTGGGGCACTCCGGCGCCCAGGAAGAGGGCCTCGCCGGGCTTGAGCCGGACGTGGTCGAGCAGGAGCGCGGCGAGGACCCCGGGATCGCCGGGGTGGGCGCGGGCGATGTCGGCGTAGACGCCGGTCAGGGCCGGTTCGACCGCGTCCTGGACGGCCCGGGAGCGCTCGTCGAGCATCTGGGTGAGGACGGTCCGGAGCGCCTCGGCGGGCGGCGCGGTGCGGAGCGTTCCGATCCACGGGTCCAGTTCGGGGACCTTCAGGTCTTCGAGCAGGTCGGCGGTCTCGGCGGGGTCGCGGAAGCCGCAGAGGCCGTGGAACTCGGTGAGGGCGCAGACCATCTCGGGCTTGTGGAAGGGGTCCTTGTAGGTGCGGGTGGGGTCGTCGGCGGGGGTGCCCTGCGCCTCCTCCTGGGCGAACCCTGCCTCGGCCTGCGCCGCGGTCGGGTGCACCTGGAGCGACAGCGGCCGCTCGACGGCCAGCACCTTGAGCAGGTACGGCAGCGTGGGGCCGAACCGGTCCACGCACGCGGTGCCCAGCATCCCGACCGGGTCGCGGTCGATGAGGGCGCCGAGGGGCGTCCCGTCCACACGGGACGGGGCGGCGGGATGCGCGCCCGCCCACAACTCGGCCTGCGGGCGCCCGGTCGGCTCGACGCCGAGCAGTTCGGGCAGCGCGGTCCGCGACCCCCAGTCGTAGGGACGGATCGCGGTGGTCAGCGGCAATGGCACCAACCTGCGCGATCTCCTTGCTCGGGGCACCGTGACCGGACGACGGCGCGCGTGAGGGACAGCGTACAAGCGCCGGGGGGCAAGGCGAACGCGGCTCGGTCGGCCGCGCCGCCGTTTTCGAGTGAACCTGGAGGGTCCTCTCAGCGAACTCATAAGCGGGCCCGGTGTGCGATCGGGCGAGCCTTTAGGATGAGCCCCAGGGGGTGGTGGACGTGGGTAAGCACAACAAACCGGCGACGCGGTCGTGCCCCGGCTGCAACGGGACCGGCACCAGTACCGCCACCCATGAGCGGTGCAACGTGTGCCGGGGCACCGGCCGCATCTGACGCCGGGTCACCGCCGCCGGGTCACCGCCGTCCGACCTCCGGCTCGACCGGCGCCGGCGCTGACACCGCCTCGGGCGCGCGGCGCCGGGCCTGGCCCAGCGCGACGGCTACCGCCCCCGCGCAGGACGCCCAGGCCAGGACGGCGTACCCGCCCGCCGACAGGACGGCCGTCGACAGCAGGCTCGCGGCCGCTGCGACCATCCAGACGGCCGCGTCGACGGCGCCCTCGACGTGCGGGCGCTCCGGCTCCGGCAGGTCGCGGGCGAGGCGGGCGCTGCCGCCGACGAAGCAGAGGTTCCACCCGTAGCCGAGCAGGAAGAGCGCCGCGACGCGCCCCTGGGATCCGGACGCGACCGCCGCGAGCGCCGTGGACAGGGCCAGGGTGGCCAGGCCCGCGAGGATCACGGGCCGCGCGCCGAACCGGTCGGCCATCCGCCCCGTCACCGGTGACAGGGCGAACATGCCGAGCGTGTGCGCGGCCAGCGTCATGCCGACCGCGCCGAGGCCGTCGCCGTGCATGTGCATGTCCAGCGGCGCGGCCGTCATGACGGCGACCATCACGACCTGCGCGGTGACCATCACCGCGAGCGCGGAGCGGGCGGCCGGGGTCCGGGCCAGCCTGCGCAGCGGCGGCGGCGAGCCCTGCGCTCCCGCCCGGCCGCCCGGCCCGCCGGTCGCCGCCGCGGCGGCGAGCACGCAGGTCAGGACGGCCAGCAGGAACGGGCCGGTGAACGGGGGAAGGCCGGCGCCCGCGGCCGCCGCGCCGGTCGGGTCGAGCAGCAGCGGCCCGCCGACCGCCCCGGCCGCCGCGCACCACACCACGAGCCCGATGGCGAAGCCGCGCCGTCCCGCCGGGTGCAGGTCGGCCGCCGCGTACCGGGAGAGCTGGGCCCCCGCGTTGCCGAGGCCGAGCAGCAGCATCCCGAGGCACAGCCCCACGACGTCGCCGTTCGCGACCGCCAGGGCGGCCAGGCAGGCGCCCGCCGCCGCCGCGGCGTAGCCGAGCACGAAGGCGCGCCGCCGGCTCGCCCGCACGAGCCGGGTGAGCGCCAGGGCGCCGATGCCCGTCCCGACGATGCCGATCGTGTTCGGCACGCCTCCCCACGCGGCGCCGAGCCGGTCGGCGGCGACCAGCGTCGCGGTGGCGCTCGCCGCGGCCATGGCCGCGTTCATCAGTGCGGTGCCCGAGCAGAGGGCCGCCATCGGGCGGGATCGCTTCTCCATGCTTTAACGCTAGAAATGCTCATGCCCGGATGGAATGGATGATCACTGGCATTCGACCCATCCTGCTTATAGTTTGCAAAGCAGATCCGGGAAGGGACTTTCAAGATGGATCAGACCGACTGGAGCATCCTCGCCGAGCTGCAGCGGGACGGCCGCCTGTCGTTCAACCGGCTGGCGTCCCTGGTGAACCTGTCGCCCCCCGCGGTCGCCGAGCGGGTGCGGCGCCTCGAGGAGTCCGGGGTGATCACCGGCTACCAGGCGCGCGTCGACCCGGCCAGGGTCGGCCAGCCGCTGACGGCCTTCGTGCAGATGCGCTGCGCCCACGGCCGCTGCCTGCTCAAGACGTCCGCCGCCGAGGACCTGCCCGAGGTCACCGAGGTCCACAAGCTGAGCGGCAGCTGGTGCTCGATGCTGAAGGTGCGCGTCGCGTCGATGCAGCACATGGAGGGGCTCCTGGAGCGCCTCGGCGAGCACGGCGAGATGAACTCGCACATCGTCCTGTCGACCGCCTACGAGGGCCGCGCGGTGGAACCCCCCGCCCCCGAGAGCCGCGCGGTCACGCGCTCGGAGGGCTGGACCCGCTGACCCCGGCGGACCCGATCGCCCGCCCGTGTTCACCTCTCTTCGCGGCGCGCACGGGGCCGAAGATGATTCAATCGGGCGTTATGTGGCACTCGTCACTGCGCTCTTCGCCCTGGCGGCAGTGGTATCAGCGGGGCGTCCCCTGGAAGCTCGACATCCCGGACGTCCCCGTCACACGCCTGCTCGACGATGCCGCGGACCGGTACCCGCGCAGGCCCGCGCTGATCTTCTTCGGGCTGCGGATCTCCTACCGCGAACTGCGCGAGGCGGCGGACCGCTTCGCCGACGGGCTGCACCGGCTGGGCGTGCAGCCCGGCGACCGGGTCGCGCTGATCCTGCCGAACTGCCCGCAGCTGGTCATCGCGTTCTACGGCGTGCTGCGCAGGGGGGCCGTCGCGGTCCAGCACAACCCCCTCTACACCGAGGAGGAGATGCTCCGGCAGCTCGCCGACTGCGGCGCGCGCGTCGCGGTCGTGCTGGATCGTTCCTACAAGACGGTGAAGGCCGTGCGGTCCCGGCTGGGGCTGGAGCACGTCGTCGTGACGTCTCTGGTCGACTTCCTTCCGGTCGCGAAGCGGATCGCCCTGCGGCTCCCGCTCGTCCAGGCGCAGCGGCGGCGCGCGGCCATCTCCGCGGACGTGCCGCACGACCCCGGCCTCGTCCCGTTCAAGGAGTTGCAGAGGCCGCCCGCGCGTCGCGTCCGGCAACTGCCCCTGGAGCCGTCGCGGCACCTGGCCGCCATCCAGTACACCGGCGGGACGGAGGGACGCCCCAAGGGCGCGATGCTGACGCACCGGAACCTCGTCGCCAACGCCTGCCAGCAGCACGCGTGGGACCTCGACGGGCGCCCCGGCGAGGACGTGACGCTGGCGGTGCTGCCGCTGTTCCACTCGTTCGGGCTGATGAGCTGTCTCGTCGCACCCGTGATGACGGCCGGGTCGGTGGTCCTGCTCCCCCGCTACGACGGCGACCGCGTGCTCCGGGCGATCCGCAAGTACCGGCCGACCATCTTCCCAGGGGTGCCGACCCTGTACGAGCAGGTGCTCGACAGCCCGGGCTTCCGTCCTGACGACCTGCGTTCGCTGCGCATCTTCATCTCCGGCGCGATGGGGATGACGCAGAGCACCATCGACCGGCTCGACAAGGTCGGGGCCAAGGGCCTCATCAACTGCTACGGGCTCACCGAGGCGTCCCCGGCCGTCACGGGCAACCCGCTGGGCGGCGGGGCGCGCAACCTCACGGTCGGGCTGCCGCTGCCCATGACCGACGTCGTCATCGTCGACCAGGACGAGCCGACCAAGGTCCTGCCGCCGGGCGGGACGGGCGAGGTCGTCGTGCGCGGCCCGCAGGTGTTCGCGGGCTACTGGAACGCCCCCCTCGCCACGGCGCAGACCCTGTCGAAGGGCTGGCTCCGCACGGGTGACATCGGGGTGATGGACGAGAAGGGTTTCATCACCATCGTGGACCGCCAGCGGGACATGATCAAGGTGAGCGGCTTCACCGTGTCCCCGTCCGAGGTGGAGAAGGTGCTGCGCCGCCATCCCGCCGTGCACGACTGCGCCGTGGTCGGCGTCCCGGACGCGCGGCGCGGCGAGCGCATCATCGCCCACGTGGTCGAACACCCCGCCTACCCCTTCTCCGAGGACGAGCTGCGCCGGCATTGCGAACGCTTCCTGTCGCATTACAAGGTGCCCTCCGAGTTCCTCCCCCGGACCGAGCTGCCCCGGAACATGCTGGGCAAAGTCGTCCGGCAGCGGCTGCGGGACGAGTTCGCCGCCTCGGCCGCGGAGCGGATGGGCCCCGCGCGGAGTGGTTGACTGGTCGGGTGCACACCGGGACCGTCCAGTCGGAGCTCTTCACACGGCTCGTTCAGATCGGCCGCCGCCAAGGCGCGGAGGACGAGGAGCCGGAGACCCTCTACGACCGGCACGGTGTCCTCGTGGTGCGCGTCGGTGACGTGGTCGTGAAGGCGCACCAGGCCGACCGGGACCACGGAGACGCATTCCGCGACCGGGTCCGGCTGGCGGGCTCGCTCCCGGATCTGATCCTCGGGCCCTTGGGGCCCCCGCTGAGCGTGGACGGCCGCACGGTCACGCTCGCCATGTTCGGTGAGCCCGTGGACCCGTCCAGCGAACTCCCCTGGGAGGAAGGCGCTCGGCTCTTGGCGGGCCTCCACTCGGCGCCCGTCCCTGCCGACGTGCCGGCGTGGGGACGTCCGACGCGGGTGGCCCGCCTGGTCTCCCGCCTGGAGGACGGCCCCGCCGAGGACGCGGTGCGCCGGGCGTTCGCCACCCTGCCCGCCTGGATACGCGGCGAGGAGGACGAGCCCCCGGGCCGCGGCCGGCGCCTCATCCACGGCGACTGGCATCTGGGGCAGATGGTCCGCGCGCCGGGCGGGCGATGGCGGCTCATCGACATCGAGGACCTCGGCATGGGCGACCCCGCATGGGACCTCGCGCGTCCCGCGGCGCTCTATTCCGGCGGGGTCCTCTCCCCGGACGAATGGGAGCGCTTCCTGGGCGCGTACAGGGAGGCGGGCGGCCCGGCCGTCCCCGCGCAGGGCGACCCTTGGGCGGCCCTGGACGTTCCCGCCCGAAGTCTTGCGATCCAGATCGCCGCCACGTGCGTCATATCCGCGGGGAGGGAAGATCGGGCACTCGACGGTGCGGAGCAGGCGATGGTCGACGCCTGCGTGAGAATATCCGCGGCGGGGGACGCGGCATGACGTGGCGCGGAACCTGCCCTACATTTAGCCTCTACCTGGGGATCCATACCGGAAGGACGACAAGGCGATGCACTGCCCTAAATGTCGTGGCGTGATGCGGACCTACACCCGCAGCGGCGTCCACATCGAGCAATGTGACAGCTGCCGGGGCATCTTCCTCGACTACGGCGAGCTGGAGGCCCTGGCCCAGATGGAGTCGCAGTACCGCGCGGCGCCTCCGCCCGCCTCGGCGCCGGGATGGGGAGCGCCCGGGCCGGCGGTCCACCACCATCACCACGGGGGACACCACCGCCCGCACCACGGCGGCGGCGTGTTCCACATGCTCTTCTCCACCTGACCGAACGGCCACGGCCCGCCCCCGAGGAGGCGGGCCGTGGCGGCGTGCGACCGGTCAGAGGCGCGGGTCCACCGGCTCGGACTCCAGCGCCAGGACGGCGAAGACCGCCTGGTGGACGCGCCACAGCGGCTCCCGGCCCGCGAGCCGGTCGAGGGCCTCGGCGCCGAGCGCGTGCTCCCGCATCGCCAGGGACCGCTTGCGCCCGAGGGACCTGCGGCGCAGCCGGTCGAGGTGCCTCGGCTCGCGGTAGTCGGGCCCGTAGATGATGCGCAGGTACTCCGGGCCGCGGCACTTGATCCCGGGCTGGACCTTGGTGCCCTCCGGGAGCGGCCCCAGCGGCTTGACGACCATGCCCTCGCCGCCCGCCGCGGTGAGCTTCTCCCACCACTCGGTGGCCGCGGCCTCCGACTCCGGCGACCCGAGGTCGACGGTCATCGCGCCCGTCCGCTGGACGAACCCGCTCGCGTCGCTCTCCGCGAGCCGCCCGGCCACGGCCATGTGCCACTCGTGGTCCCGCAGGCCCGCCCAGGAGCGGCCCTCCCCAGCCAGGACCTGGAACGGCGCGAAGCGCAGGCCGGCCAGCCCGTCCACCGTCCAGCAGTAGCGCGCGTACGCGTCGCGGAACCGGAACGCGTTCGCGGCCCGCCGGTCGATGTGCTCGCGCAGGTCGCCGACGTCAAGGCCGCGCCCGTCCGCCCGTGCCAGCACCTCGGCCGCCACCGGCAGCGCGGCGCGGGCGGCCGCGCCGGTCGCCGCGTACTGCGTGCGGATGAGGTCCATCGCCTTCGCCGACCACGGCATCAGCTCGCCGTCGAGGACGAGCCATCCGGTCTCCAGCTCGTCCCACAGCCCCGCGGCGCCGATGGCGGCGCGGAGCCGGTCGAGCACCTCGCCGGTTCGGGACGGGTCGCGGAAGAAGGAGCGCCCGGTGCGGGTGTAGACGGCGCCGGTCGTCCCGTCGTCCACGCCGAAGCGCTCCGCGGCCACCGAGGCGTCGCGGCACACGACCGCCACGGCGCGCGAGCCCATGTGCTTCTCCTCGCACACGGCGCGCAGGACGCCCTTCTCCCGGTACGCGGCGAGGGCCTCGGCCGGGTGCTCCAGGTAGCCCGGCAGGGACGACGTCTCGGCGGGGGCCATGGTGGGCGGCAGATAGACGAGCCAGCGCGGGTCGACGGCGAACCGGCTCATCACCTCCAGCGCGGCCAGCGCGTTCTCCTCCCGAACGGAGACGCGACCCATCAGGCGGGTCTCGACGCCCTGGTTCCCGAGGACGTCCCCGATGTTGAGGACGTCGTTCTCCCGGTGACCGCCCGCGCTGCCCGCGGCCGGCGCCTCCAGCGGACGCGTCGGCTCGTACCAGACCTGCCGCGCCGGAACCGACACCAGCTCGCGCTCCGGATACCGCAGCGCCGTCAGCTTCCCGCCGAACACTGCGCCGGTGTCCAGGCAGATGGTGTTGTTCACCCATTCCGCCTCCGGGACGGGCGTGTGCCCGTACACGACCATCGCCTTGCCCCGGTAGTCGCGCGCCCACGGGTAGCGCACGGGAAGGCCGTACTCGTCGGTCTCCCCGGTCGTGTCGCCGTAGAGCGCGAACGAGCGGACCCGTCCGGACGCGCGACCGTGGTAGTCCTCCTTGAGCCCGGCGTGGGCCACGACGAGGCGGCCCTCGTCCAGGACGTAGTGGGCGATGAGGCCGTCCATGAACCGCAGCGCGTCGTCGCGGAAGTCCTCGTCCTCGGCGGCGAGCTGCTCCAGCGACTCGGCGAGCCCGTGCGCGGTGCGCACCTTGCGCCCGTGCAGCGCGCGGACGAGCTTCGCCTCGTGGTTGCCCGAGACGCAGAGGGCGTCGCCGGCGGCCACCATGCCCATCACCAGGCGCAGCACGCCCGGAGTGTCCGGGCCGCGGTCGACCAGGTCGCCGACGAAGACGGCGGACCGGCCGCCGGGGTGGTTCGCCCCCACCGCGCGGCCCTGCGCGTCCCTGAGGATCTCGTAGCCGAGGCCGGCGAGGAGGTCCTCCAGCTCCGCGCGGCAGCCGTGCACGTCGCCGATGACGTCGAACGGGCCGGTCAGCTCGCGCCTGTCGTTCCACGCCTTCTCGTACCGGATCGTCGCGGCGTCGATCTCCTCCGGGCCGGTCAGGACGTGGACGCGGCGGAACTCGCGGCCCAGCGACCGCATGCCGCGCCGCAGCTCGCGCCGCTGGCGCGGGATGACGTGCGGGGCGAGGTCGCGGTCCGGGCGCCCGGCGTTGCGCTCGGCGGCGAGGCTCTCGGGGACGTCCAGCACGATCGCGACCGACAGGACGTCGTGCTCCTTGGCCAGCCGCAGCAGCGACTCGCGCGCCTTGCTCTGCACGTTGGTCGCGTCCACCACGGTCAGCAGCCCGCGCCGCAGCCGCTTGCCCACGATGTAGTGCAGCAGGTCGAACGCGTCGCCGGTGGCCGACTGGTCGTTCTCGTCGTCCGACACGACCCCGCGGCAGAAGTCCGAGGACACCACCTGGGTCGGCCCGAAGTGCTTGCGCGCGAAGTGCGACTTGCCCGACCCGGACACGCCGACAAGCACGACGAGCCCCATCTCGGGGACCTTGATCTCGGTCATCGGGTGAACACTCCCATCTGCGTCGGCGCGCCGACCTCGGGGTCGTCGTCGCCGACGGGCACGTGGCGGACGCGGTAGCCGTGCTCGGCGGCGACCCGGTCCGCCCAGGCGCGGAACTCGGCCCGCGTCCATTCGAAGCGGTGGTCGGGGTGGCGCATCGCCCCGGGCGCCAGCCCCTCGTAGCGGACGTTGTGCTCGGCGTTCGGCGTCGTCACGACCACCACGCGGGGCGCGGCGTGGCCGAACACGACCCGCTCTACGGCGGTGAGCCGCGGCGGGTCGACGTGCTCGATGACCTCCATCAGCACGGCCGCCTCGTAGCCGCGGAACCGTTCGTCCGCGTAGGTCAGCGCGCCCTGGAAGACCTCCCGGACGCGGGCGCTCTCGCTGTGCGGCCGCTTGTCCAGGCGCAGGCGCCGCGAGGCGTGGCCGAGCGCGCGGTACGAGACGTCCGATCCGGAGAGCTCGCTGAAGAACTCGTCCTTGGCCAGCCGGGCCAGCAGCTTCCCGGACCCGCAGCCGAGGTCGATGACCCGGCGGGCGTTCTCATCGCGCAGCGCCTGCTCCACCGACCGGAGGCGCAGTTCCGAGAGCGAGAGGGGCGCGTCCTCCGGCGCCGCCTCTCCCTGGCCCTCCTCGGCGGGGGCCTCCTCCTCGACCTCGATCGGGTCGAGTTCCTCGTCGGGCGCGTCCTCGGCGTCGGCGAGACGCCCGAGCGCGCTCCGCACGAGGGCGCGCCGGTTCGCCAGGTACCGGCGGGTGATGGCGCCGCGGTCGGGATGCGCGGCCAGCCAGCCCTCCCCCGCCCGGATGAGCTTGTCGACCTCGTCGGGCGCCATCCAGTAGTGCTTGGCGTCGTCCAGGACGGGGAGCAGCACGTACAGCTGGTTGAGGGCGTCGGCGAGGCGCAGCGTCCCGGTCAGCGTGAGCGTCACGTAGCGGGAGTCGCCCCAGTCGGGGAAGTCCGGGTCGAGCGGGACCGGCACGGCCGACACGTCCCAGCCGAGCGGGGCGAAGAACCGCTCGGCCTGGCCGGGGCCGCCCCGGCACGGCAGGGCCGGAAGGACGATCTCCAGCGGGATCGGCGTCTCCGCCAGTTCGGGGCGCAGGTCGCAGCGGCCGCGCATGGCGGTGCGGAAGACGTTCGCCATGGCCGACGCCAGGAGGGACGACGCCGCGTACGGGCGGTCGTTCACGTACTGGCCGAGTGAGAAGTCGGGCGTGCCTCTGCCGCGCGTGCGCACGAGCTCGACCGGGTCGACGTCCAGCAGCAGGGCCGCCGTGCAGTGCTGCTCCTCCGCGTCGGGGTAGAAGACGTGCGCCCTGCCGTAGGACTGCTCGAAGCGCTGCACCCGGCCCGGATGCTTGTGCAGGAGGAAGCCCAGGTCGGTCGCCTGGCTCATGGTCGTGGTGATCGTCAGAAGCACGCCCCAAGTGTGGCTGAAAGCACCGAACACCCCCATTGGTTTTCCGGCGGCGCGAGCTCAGGGCACCGAAGGGCCCTTCACGAACCGGCCCTTGGCGTCGTAGGGCCAGCCGTTGATCCGGCAGCCCTTCAGCCCGAAGATCTGCTGCTGCATGACGGGCGCGAGACGGTCGCGTCCCGCGCACGTCATGTGGCCGAACCCGAGCCGGTGACCGACCTCGTGGTTGATGGTCAGCGCGTGGTAGTGCTCCGGCCGGCCGCGGTAGTAGGTGGTGAGCAGCAGCCAGCGCTTCAGGTTGACGACGACCTGCTTGCCCGCGCTGCAGTTCACCTTGCCCTCGGTCGTCATGCCGTAGGCGCCGCAGATCTTGTCGACGGTGCCGGGCGAGGCCAGCTTCACCACGAAGTCGTACGGGCCCGAGCTGACGCGCTGGAAAGCCCACCGTCCGCCGGCGGTCCATCCCTTGGGGTCCGCCAGAATGGCGTCCACGCTTCGCGCGAAGGCCGCAGGGTCCTGCCGTAGACCGCCCTCTACTTCGACCATGTAGCGCATGAGCTTGCCGTGCCCGTGGACCCTGCCGCTTGAAGTGGGACGGGTGAACCTCCCGGTCCCGTTGGCGGGGATATACGGGGGGCGCTTGGGCTTGATGATGGGCGGGGAGGACGGCTCCGTCTCGACCCTGGCCTGGCTTCCCTGCCCCCGCGCCTCCCCTTCGCCGCTCCTGGGGGACGTCGCACCGGACACTCCGGAGCTCGGCCGCAGGTACCAGGCGAGCGCCCCGCCGGCCCCGATCACCAGCACGAGCGCCACGGCCGCCGCGACCAGCCCGTACACTCGGCCCCGGCGCGCCCGCTCGAACTCCGCATCCAGGTCGGGCATCCCCCTGCCGGATCTGCCGGTACGCGCTGTGGTCCGCTGCATCGTCGGCCCAGCATGCCAGAAATGATCTTTAAAGGGTTTGCGCCCGGATTCGCCCGGCCAGCAGAATCCGGAGGGACATGAGCAGACACCCCCGCCGGACGACCGCGCAGGAGACCGTGGCCATCCTCGGACGCGGCGACTACACGGCGCCGTCCGGCCGCACCGTCCCGATCGCCGACCGCCTCGCCGAGGCCGTCCGGCGCACCGTCCTCTACCGGCCCGGCGAGCTCGACACGCTGCTGGAGAACCTCCCTCCGGCCGGCTCGGGCGCGCGGACGCGGATCGAGGTCACCGGCGAGACGACGCTCGCCGCCGCGCGGCGCCTGTGCGCCCCGGGGACGACGCCGTTCGCGCTCAACTTCGCCTCCGCGAAGAACCCGGGCGGCGGGTTCCTGAACGGGGCGCACGCCCAGGAGGAAGGGCTGGCGCGCTCGTCGGGCCTGTACGAGTCGCTGCGCTCGGCCAGGGAGTACTACGACTTCCACCGCGCGCAGGGAGACCTCCTCTACAGCGACCACATGATCTACTCGCCGGACGTGCCGGTGTTCCGGGACGACTCCGGGCGGCTGCTGGAGGAGCCGTACGGCGTGGCGTTCCTGACCTCGCCCGCTCCGAACCGCGGCGCGATCCGCGACGCCGCCAAGGCCGAGCGGGTCCCGGCGGTGCTGCGGCTGCGCGCTCGCAAGGTCCTCGCCGTGGCGCTGGCCAACGGGCACTCCCGGCTCGTCCTCGGCGCGTGGGGCTGCGGCGTGTTCCGCAACGACCCGGCCGAGGTCGCCGAGGTGTTCGCCGAGGCGCTGCGTCCGGGCGGGGCGTTCGCCGACCGGTTCGAGCACGTCGTCTTCGCCGTGTGGGACACCGCCGCGGGCGCCCCGAGGCACACGGCCTTCCAGCGCGTCTTCGCCTGACCGTCCTGCTCGCCTAACCGCCCTTCCCGGGGCGGGACGGCTCCTCGATGTAGGAGGCGATCCCCCGGATGAGCAGGTCGAGGCCGAACTCGAAGCGCTCGTCGCCGCCCTCCGAGGTGAGCTCCTCCCCCATCTCGGAGATCGTGGGGTAGCGGTCCTTGGGCAGGGCGGCGAAGTACTCCCGGATCTGCTCGATGTACGCGTGGAAGTGCGCCCACGGGTCCTCCGCCCCCGCGGGGGCCTTGGCGTGGTAGATCGTGTCCTCGATGGCGTCGGCGTCGAGGAACATGCCGAGGGTGTCCACGGCGATGGCGGCGATCCTCTTCGGGACTCCCCCGGCGCGCATGAGAGCGAGCTGCGCTTCGGCGATGTCCAGCAGGTGGGGGCCGGTGGGGATGAGGCCCATCGACACCATCGCGATGTCGCGGTGCGAGGTGTAGACGCGGCGGACCTCGGACGCCAGCTCCTTCAGCTGCTCCTGCCAGCGCGCCGGGTCCGGGACGGGGAGCCGGACCTCGGCCGCCACCCGGTCGAGCATCAGCTCGCGCAGCTCCTCCTTGCCCGAGACGTGCGCGTAGAGGGACGCCGGTCCGGTGCCGAGCTCCTGGGCGACCCGGCGCATGGTCACCGCCTCCAACCCCTCGGCGTCCAGGACGCGGATCGCCGTGTCGACGATGAGCTCCTGCGTGAGCGGCTGCCTGGCGGGCGCGGGCCTGCGCGGCCGGCGTCCGGGCGGCGTCGGCATGTCCGGGCGTGCGGCTCGGCCGGATCCAGCCACGTCGGGACCTCCCAATCTCGCGATACATCTTGACTATCGCGAATCGCGATATATCTTCTCTATTGCAGAGAGGATTCCTCGAACACGAACATCGTACTTGACACGAACAGCGTTCGCCCATAGAACGTTGTTCGCAGACAACGAACACTGTTCCCCCCGGAGTTCACGATGACCGACACGATCACCTCCCCCTCCCGGGGCACCGCGGACGCCGGCTACCGCTGGCGCTGGGCGGCCCTGTTCGTGATCCTCGCGGGCGAGGTCATGGACATGCTGGACGCCTTGATCACCAACATCGCGGCCCCCACGATCCGCGCCGAGCTCGGCGGGTCGGCCGCCACCATCCAGTGGCTCGCCGCCGGCTACACCCTCGCCATGGCCGTCGGGCTCATCACCGGCGGGCGCCTCGGCGACCTCTACGGCCGCAAGCGGATGTTCCTCGTCGGCGCGGCCGGCTTCACGGTCGGCTCACTGCTGTGCGGCGTCGCCGTCTCGCCCGGGATGCTGATCGCCGCCCGCGGCATGCAGGGCCTGTTCGGCGCGCTGATGCTGCCGCAGGGCATCGGGATGATCAAGCAGATGTTCTCGGAGAAGGAGATGGGCGCGGCGTTCGCCATGTTCGGGCCGGTGATGGGGCTGTCGTCGGTCGGCGGCCCGGTGCTGGCCGGCTGGCTGGTCGACGCCGACCTGTTCGGCACCGGCTGGCGGATGATCTTCCTGATCAACCTGCCGCTGGGCGCCGCCGCCGTGCTGGCCGGGCTGAGGTTCCTGCCCGCCGGGCGCGCCGAGCACGCGTCCCGCCTCGACCTCGCCGGCGCGGCCCTCGCCTCCCTCGGCGCCGGCCTGCTGGTCTACCCGCTCGTCCAGGGCCGCGAGCACGACTGGCCCGCCTGGACGTTCGCCATGATGGCCGCCTCCCTGGTCGTCTGGGGAGTGTTCGCCTGGTACGAGGTCCGCAAGCAGCGCTCGGGCGGCGACCCGCTGATCGTGCCGAGCCTGTTCCGCAAGCGCGGCTTCACCGGCGGCCTCGTCGTCGGCCTCGTGTTCTTCTCCGGCGTCGCCGGCCTCGGCCTGGTGCTGTCGCTGTTCTTCCAGCTGGGGCTCGGCTACTCCCCGCTGAAGGCCGGGCTCGCGCAGATCCCCTGGTCGGTCGGCATCGTCATCGGGTTCGGCGTCATGCAGGCCGTGCAGCGGCTCGGCCGCAAGCTGATCCACGCGGGCGCCGTCATCATGGCCGCCGGGATCGCCGGGCTCTACTTCACGCTCCAGTACGCCGGGACCGACGTCACCCCCTGGCAGCTCGTCCCTTCCCTGACCGTCACCGGGCTCGGCATGGGCCTGCTGATGGGGCCGTTCTTCGACACCGTGCTGGCGGGCGTCGAGCCGGAGGAGACCGGCTCGGCGGGCGGCACGCTCACCGCCGTCCAGCAACTCGGAGCCGCGCTCGGCGCCGCCGTCCTCGGCACGGTCTTCTTCGGGCTGCTCGGCGGGCACGTGGCATCGGCCGCGGACGACGGCGCCGCCGCCCTGCGCCGCGACCTCGCCGCCGCGTCCGTTCCGGCCGCGCAGCAGGAGCGCGTCGTGGACGGCCTGCGCGACTGCGGCCACGACCGGGCGACGGCCAAGGACGCCGCCGCGGTGCCCGCGTCCTGCCACCGGCTCGAAGAGGACGTGAAGGCCGCCGTCGCCGCCGCACCGCAGTCGGCGCCCGCCGTCCAGAAGGCGGTCGCCGAGGCCGGCGGCCACGCGGCCAGGACCGGGTTCGGCGACGCCATGAAGATCACGCTGTGGGTCGAGGTCGGGCTGCTCGCCCTGACGTTCCTGGTGACGTTCCTGCTCCCGATGCACGCGCGGCCGGAGAGAGAGGCCGCCTGACCGAAGCGGAAGGGCCCGCGCCGGGACTCCCCCGGCGCGGGCCCCTCCGCCGTCCGATGGCGCGCCGCCGTCAGACCTTGCTCTGGACCTCCGAGGCCAGCAGCTCCAGGTGCTCCAGGTCGTGCATGTCGAGGACCTGCAGGTAGACGCACTCCGCGCCCAGCTCGCCGAACTTCCCGATCTTGTCGACCAGCTCCTGCGGGGTGCCGGCGAGGCCGTTCTCGCGCAGCTCGGGCACCTCGCGCCCGATGGCCTCGGCGCGGCGACGCACCTCCGCCTCGTCCCGTCCACAGCACACGACCTGCGCGGCCGAGTAGACGATCGGCTTGGTCCGGCCCGCCTCGGCGCACGCCGCGCGGACGCGGTCGAACGCGCCGCCGGTGTCCTCGACCCCGTGGAACGGCACGTTGTACTCGTCGGCGTAGGCGGCGGCGAGGCGCGGCGTCCGCTTCGCCCCGAACCCGCCGATGATGATCGGCGGACCGCCAGGGCGCACGGGCTTGGGCAGCGCGGGCGACCCGGTCAGGGTGTAGTGCTCGCCGCTGAAGGAGAAGGTCTCGCCGGCCGGCGTCCCCCACAGGCCGGCGAGGATCTGCAACTGCTCCTCAAGCCGCTCGAACCGCTCCCCCAGGCTCGGGAACGGGATGCCGTACGCGGTGTGCTCCTCCTCGAACCACCCCGTCCCGAGGCCGAGGTCGACCCGTCCGCCGCTCATCTGGTCGACCTGCGCGACCGAGATCGCCAGCGGCCCCGGGTACCGGAACGTCCCGGCCGTCACCAGCGTGCCGAGCCTGATCCGGCTGGTCTCCCGGGCTATCGCGCCCAGGGTGATCCACGAGTCGGTCGGGCCCGGCTCACCGCTCACGTCGCCCATCTTGACGAAGTGGTCCGAGCGGAAGAACGCGTCGAAGCCGAGGTCCTCGGCGGCCTTGGCCACGGCCAGCTGCGTCTCGTAGGTCGCCCCCTGCTGGGGCTCGGTGAAGATTCGAAGTCGCATGCCCCCATCCTCGTACGGATCCGGCCGGGGTCGTGCCGCGGGCGGCGCTCACGGACGGTCAACCTCCGCAAACCCCTGCGCCCTATGAGCAAAGGCTGTTAAATCGCCAGGAACCCGACAACCCCCGACACATGGAGCTGACATGGCTGTCTTCGGCGTCGACTACGCGTGGGGCCGCCCCGGCGCGTCCGCGCTGAAACGCGCCGGGGCGAAGTTCGCGTGCCGCTACCTGTCGCACGACACCACCGGCAAGAACCTGACCCGCAAGGAGGCCGACGAGCTGTCCGCCGCGGGCATCTGGCTGGTGGTCGTCTGGGAGTCGACGGCCAAGCGGCCGCTCGCCGGGCGGTCGGCGGGCGCGACCGACGCCCGCGACGCCGCCGCCCAGGCCAAGGCGCTCGGCATGCCGGACGACCGTCCCATCTACTTCGCCGCCGACTGGGACGCCGCCTCCGGCCAGCAGGACGAGATCAACGCCTACCTGGACGGCGCGGCGAGCGTCCTCGGCCGCGACCGGGTCGGCCTCTACGGCGGCTACGGCCCCGTCAAGCGCGCCTTCGACGCCAAGAAGATCACCTTCGGCTGGCAGACCTACGCGTGGTCGGGCGGCAGGTGGGACGCACGCGCCCAGCTCCAGCAGTACTCCAACGACCACACGATCAACGGCGTCGGCGTCGACTACGACCGCGCCGTCAAGAGCGACTACGGGCAGTGGCGCGTCGGCGTCTCGCCCGAGGGAGAGGACGACATGCCCGACTACGTGTCCGTCGGCACCGGTGGCGACCACCAGGAGCTGCCTCCCGGCAAGTGGACCGAGGTCACCTGGAGCAAGGAGTACTCCGACAAGGAGCACCAGCACAACGACCCGGGCGGCCCCAGCCTGCTGACCGGGTCCGCCCGCTACAGCCTGTCGGTGAGCGCGGCCCTGAGCGGCGTCCCCGCGGGCACGCTGATCCAGGCCAGGGTGGTCGAGGTGGCGGACGGCGACGCCTCCGACTACCAGATCGGCCCCGTCCAGGACTACATCTCCGTCGGCGACGTCACCAACCTCGTCTACGGCCTCGCCGCCGACACCGTCGAGGCGGGCAAGCGCGTCCGCTTCCAGCTGCTCCACCAGGGCGCCGCTGCCGCGACGATCTCCAAGGCCAGCGCCAAGGTCTTCTTCTGGCGGTGACTCAGAAGTCGTCGTTGATGTAGGGCGCCAAAGGAACGGCCAGGGCGGCCGCCAGCCGGGCGGCCGCACCGGCCGTGTGCTCGGCGACGGCCCCGATCCGGGCCAGGGTGACCGGACTCTGGCCGCCCAGATAGACGGCCGCGAGGTCGGCCGCGCTGAAACTCAGGTCCGGGGCCTCGGAGGTCGGCTCGCAAACAGGCGCCGCACCGGTCTTGAGCAGCCAGCGCCCCGCGTTCGCCGGAATCCTCGAATCCTCCACCTCCAGGACGAAGGCGTCCTCGGTGGCCCAGGAACGGGCGTGCAGAGCGGCCGGCACGTCGATCAGCCGCAGCCAGAGGGCGCCGAACTCCTTCTTGACGGTGACCCGGTCGGGGTCGGCGACCATGTGCGGGAGCAGGTCGTCCACCGGACGGCCCAGCGCCTCGACGCGGGACGTCAGGTCGATCGACGCCAGGAACCCCCAGAGCGCGGCCTCCACCTGAGGCGTGTCGGCGACGAGGTCGACCACCCTGACCGTCCCCTCGCGGACCCGGTAGACCGCGTAACCCGCCGGGTGGACGACGATGCGCGGCGCGGTGTACCCGGGCGAGTCCCGGTCGACCGGCCGCAGGATGGCCCGCGCCCACCAGTCGGGATCGCGCACGAGCCCTCCCGGCCGAAGCGAGCGCCGGTGGATGGGATCGAGCACCTCAGGCGCGGACGCGGCATCGACGAGCCGCAGCGGCCGGTCGTCCGGGGTCGTCCGGAACTCCAGCGGACGCGACGTGTCCACCTCCAGGTCGATCGCCCACGTGGCCTGCCCGAACCCGTACCGCCCGTAGATGGCGCCTTGCGAAGCCCAGAGCGCGGCCACCGGCCGCCCAGCCGCGATGGCGTCGGCGTCCATCCGGTCCATCATGGACGTCAGGATGCCGCGGCGCCGGTGCGTGGGCAGCACCCCGACGAACGTGATCGCCGAGCAGTCGAGCACCGCTCCCGGTACCGCGAGCCCCATCGGCATGGCCGCCAACTGCCCGACCCTGGCGTCGCCGTCATAGGCGCCGATCCGCTCGGCACGGGTGAGCGGCCACCCGTTCCGATCGCTGTCACCCTCGTCGATGGAGATGTGAAACACCATCCCCGCGAAGTCGACCATGTCGCGAGCATCGGCCTCGGGCACGTCCCTGATCTCGGTCACCCTTCCACGCTAAGCCGCCCCGCAACCGATTTTCCGAGGTCAGCTCCCTGCACACGACCGGGCCGTGAGCAGACCGGTGATGGCGACGGCCGCGCCGACGGTGTCGACGCGCATCGGACCGCCCCACCGTGATCATCGTCGGGCCTCCGGCTTTAGCCCGTGCCCCATGCCGGCGGTGACCCCGTCGGCCGCCTCCAGGAGAGCGCGTAGGCCCGCGCAGGATCCCGCGCCCAACATCACCTGCTCCGCGCCGTCCCGGACTGCCTGGCAGGGGGCGAACGAGCCGACCAGCTTGATCGTCCAGTTCGGGAACTCCTCGCTCAACTCCGCGAGCCGGTCGACTATGTCGTCCGTCGCGCCCCTGAGCTCGGCTGCATGGCTCACTGCTCGCTCCAGATCAGCTCGGCCCACATGGTCTGCCCATCGCTGTCGGCGTCGTGCCCGATCTTGTCGGCGTGGGCGTAGACGATGAACAGGCCGCGGCCGTGGTCATCCTCGTCCGCCGGGATGCCCGGGAGAGGCTGCCAGCGCGTGCCGTCACCGGAGTCTTGGACGGCGATCCGGGCGCGGCCGGGCGCGACCGTCACGGTGACGGTGACCTCGCCGCCGTCGCCGCTCGGGGTGTGGCGCAGCGAGTTGGCGACTAGTTCGGCGGTGACGAGTTCGGCGTCGTGTTGGCGCGGGGAGCCGCTGAGCATCCCGCGCACGAAGGCCCGGGCGGCCGGCACCATGGACGTACAGCCGGGGTAGGTCTGGCTCCACTCCATGGATACCTCCTACGGATTGTGATCACTTGAACACAAGTTCAACCTGTGCGCACAGCTTGCAAGCGGTGCGCACAGGTTGTCAAGCTGTGTCCGAGCATTCACATCCGGCAATCGGAGGCGTCGTGACACAGCCCGCCTACCAGCGCATAGCCGACGATCTACGGCAGCAGATCATCGACGGTCGGCTCGCGCCGGGCGAGCGGGTCCTGTCGCGGGCCCAGATCCGTGAGCGGTACGAGGTGTCCGACCAGGTCGCGATCGGCGCGGTCCGGCTGCTGATCTCAGAGGGCTTCCTCGAAGCGCGCTCCGGCTCGGGGACGTACGTGCGACGCAGGCCGGAACTGAAGCGCCTCGCCCGTTCCTGGTACGGCGCATCGGGCCGGGATACCTCGCCTTTCCGCACGGAGATGGCCAAGCAAGGCCGCGAAGGCACGTGGCGCGTCTCGTCCGAGACAGACTCCGCGAGTCAGGCCGTCGCCGAGCGGCTGGCCATCCAGGCAGGCAACGCAGTCATGACGAGCCGGTACACCTTCCTGGCCGACGGGCGACCCGTGATGCTGTCGACGAGCTGGGAACCGCTCGCCCTCACCGGTGACACGCCGATCATGTTCCCGGAGGAAGGTCCGCACGCCGGCGCTGGAGTGGTCGCGCGGATGCGGACGATCGGGCAGCACATCGAGTCGGTGCAAGAGATCGTGACGGCGCGCCCGGTGCTGCAGTCGGAGGCCGAGCTGCTCGACGAGCCGCTCGGGTCGGTGGTGCTGGTGATCCGGCGGACCTACCGCACGGCGGAGCGGCCGGTGGAGACGGCCGACATCATCGTCCCCACAGACCGCTACGAGGCGGAGTACGTCCTGCCAGTGGAATGATGACCGCCCGCCGACCAGGGGCCGACGGGCGGTGGGCGACGGCGATCAGACCCGGCCGGGCCGTGATCGTGCGCGCCTCATGCGCAGTGATCTTGAAATATCGAAGGTCGCGCTGGCACGCCCCGCACGTAACCCCGAAGAATCAGCGCAGGCCAGCGCCATCGTCAGCCCTTGACCAGGGTGGCGAGGCACTCTACGTGGTGGGTCATGGGGAAGGCGTCGAAGGCTCGGAAGGACTCCAGGGTCCAGCCGCGGTCGCTGAAATAGGCGAGGTCGCGGGCCAGGGTGGCGGGGTCGCAGGAGACGTAGGCGATCTTGCGGTCGGCGAGGCGGGTGATGTGCTCGACGACCTCGCGGCCCGCGCCGGTGCGGGGCGGGTCGAGGACGACCACGTCGGCGCGGCGGACCTTCGCGCCGCCCTGGTGGCCGGCGCCGCGCTTGTTCTGCGTGCGGGAGCCCGAGGACGCGCGGCCGAACTCCAGGTCGGCGACGACCTCCTCCACGGGGCCGCGCTCGATCGAGACGTTCGGCAGGTCGCGCAGGTTGAAGCGGGCGTCGCGGACGGCCTGGCCGTCGGACTCGATGCCCACGACGAGGCCGTCGTCGCCGACGCGCTCGGCCAGGACGCCGGCGAAGAGGCCGACGCCGCAGTACAGGTCGAGGGCGATGTCGCCGGGCTTGGGTTCGAGGGCGTCGAGCACGGCGTCGGCGAGCAGCTGGGCGGCGCCCGGGTGCACCTGCCAGAAGCCGCTGCCGCTGACCTGGTAGAGCCGTCCGGAGACCTCCTCGCGGACGTACGGGAGGCCGGCGCCCGGTTCGGGCTTGCCGCGCACGAGGCGGACCGGGACGTCCAGGCGCGGGACGCGGATCTTGCGGCGGTCGCGGCCGCGCAGCACGACCAGGCGGTCGCCCGTGGTCGCCGAGACCACGCCCTCGACGCCGGACGCGCCCGGCCAGCGCTTGCGCTCGATGCCCATCAGCTCCACGCCGGGGTGGGCGATCAGGCACTCGTCCACGGGCTCAATGTCGTGCGAGCGGTGCTTGCGCAGGCCGACGACGCCGGAGGAGACGGAGAACTGGACGCGGGTGCGCCAGCCGAGCCCCGGCGGCGGCGTCACCTCGCCGTCGACCGGGTACGGGACCTCCTCGACGACGACCGTGCGGGTGATCCCGGCGAGCCGCTCGAGCTGCTCCTGCACGACCGCGGCCTTGAGCGCCCGCTGGGCGGGCAGGGAGGCGTGCTGCCAGTCGCAGCCGCCGCACCGGCCCGGGCCGGCGAACGGGCAGGGCGGCTGCACCCGGTCCGGAGAGGCCTCGATGATCTCCACTGCGTCGGCGCGGAGGAAGTTCTTCGTGCGGTCGGTGACGCGGGCCCTCACCCGTTCGCCGGGCAGGGCGTGCCGGACGAAGACCACGCGCCCCTCGTGCCGGGCGACGCAGAAACCGCCGTTGGCGACGTTGCCGACCTCCAGTTCGAGGACGTCGGGTTCGAGTTCAGTCACGGTCCGAAACACTACCGGCACCGGGGCGTGCCCCGGTCCGCGGCGGGCGCCGCGACGAGCCGGGCCCCGGCGGCTCCTTGCGTCCCTTGAGGCGGTCGGAGGACTGGAGCTGCCACGCGACGCTCGTCACCATCACGCCGGGCTGGAACAGCAGCCGGCCCTTCAGCCGCAGCGCGCTCTGGTTGTGCAGGAGCTGCTCCCACCAGTGGCCGACGACGTACTCGGGGATGAACACGGTGACGACGTCGCGGGGGCTCTTGCGCCGGATGCCCTTGACGTAGGACAGCACCGGGCGGGTGATCTCCCGGTACGGCGAGTCGAGGATCTTCAGCGGGACGGGGATGTCGAGGGCGTCCCACTCCTCCTGGAGGCGCTGCGACTCCGCGGCGTCCACGGCCACGGTCACCGCCTCCAGCGTGGAGGGGCGGGTGGCGCGGGCGTAGGCCAGCGCCCGCAGCGTCGGCTTGTGGATCTTGGAGACGAGCACGATGCCGTGGTTGCGGGCGGGCAGCGCGACGTCCTCGCCGGAGGGCACCAGCTCGGCGGCGACCCGGTCGTAGTGCCGCCTGATCGCCTTCATCAGCAGGAACAGCAGCGGCATCGCGATGCAGACGATGTAGGCGCCGAGCGCGAACTTGGTGATCAGCACGACGACCAGGACGATGCCGGTGAGGGTGGCGCCGAAGGCGTTGATCCCGCGGGAGGTGCGCATCCGGCGGCGCTGCGCCGGGTCCGGCTCGGTGGCCAGCAGCCGGTTCCAGTGCCGGACCATGCCGACCTGGCTGACGGTGAACGACACGAAGACGCCGACGGTGTAGAGCGGGATCAGCCGGCTGACGGACGCGTCGTATGCGTAGATCAGCAGCCCGGCCATGGTGGCCAGGATGATGATGCCGTTGCTGTAGGCGAGCCGGTCGCCGCGGGTGTGCAGCTGGCGCGGCAGGTAGCGGTTGCGCGCGAGCACCGAGCCGAGCACCGGGAACCCGTTGAACGCGGTGTTGGCGGCGAGGAACAGGATCAGCGCGGTCATCGCGGTGACCAGCGCGAATCCGGGGGTGAAGTTGCTGAACACGGTGTGCGCCACCTGGGCGATCACCGGGTCGGCGTCGGTGACCGGCTTGCCGGTGGACGGGTCGATCAGGTGGCTGCCCTGGTCGGGCTCGGCGAACTTGGCGTCGGTGATGTAGGCGAACGCGGTCACGCCGCCGAACAGCGTCATCGCGACGAGCCCGAGCATCAGCAGGGTCGTGGCGGCGTTCTCGCCCTTGGGCTTGCGGAACGCGGGCACGCCGTTGCTGATCGCCTCGACCCCGGTCAGCGCGGCGCAGCCGGAGGAGAAGGCCCGCAGCAGCAGGAACACGAGGGCGAACCCGGCGAGGCCCATCTCGTCGCCGCGGACCTCGTAGTGCGCCGTCTCCGCCTCCAGGTGGGTGCCGGAGAGCAGCCGGACGATCCCCCACGCCAGCATGCTGAAGATCGCGAACATGAACAGGTACGTCGGGATCGCGAAGGCGACCCCGGCCTCCTTGAGGCCGCGCAGGTTCCCGAGGGTGAGCAGCACGACGATGGCGATCGCGACCAGTACCTCGTGCGGCTGCATGAACTTCAGCAGCGCGCCGAGGTTCTCCACCCCGGACGACACCGACACCGCCACGGTCAGGACGTAGTCGACCAGCAGCGCGCTGGCCACGAGAACGCCCCAGTTGTCGCCGAGGTTGGTGGTGGCGACCTCGAAGTCGCCGCCGCCGCTCTGGTAGGCCCGGACGTTCTGCCGGTAGGAGGCGACCACGGTCAGCAGGATGACCACGACGGCCGCGGCGAGCCACGGGGTGTAGTGGTACATCACCAGGCCTCCCGCGCCGAGCGCGAGGAGGATCTCCTGCGGGGCGTAGGCGACCGACGAGAGCGCGTCGCTCGCGAAGACGGGCAGCGCGATCCGCTTCTTCAGCAGCTGCTCGTGCTGCTGGGCGCTGCTCAGCGCGCGGCCGAGGAGGAGCCGCTTCGCGAGGTCCGGAACCTTTGACACGCAACGAGACTCTAGCCGCTGCGGACCGGAGCGGATCCCCGGGCCGCCGCCCGCTCCGGCGGACGCCGGGGCGGGCGGCGTCGCCGCCCCCGCGGAATGCTGGTTGGGTAGTACTCGCCTGGGCGGATGTGTAGGTTTGCAGCCCGGCAGGGATCATTCACAGGAAACGGTCCTCGGGTGCGGCACGGTGTCGGCGGCGAATGCCGTGCACGGCGCGGGGGTACAGGGGGAGCGTCCTCCTGGACGGAAGAGGGAACGGCCGTGCATATCGTGATCATGGGATGCGGGCGGGTCGGCTCGACGCTCGCCCACATCCTGGAGGACAAGGGTCACTCGGTGGCCATCATCGACCAGAGCCCGGAGGCGTTCCGCCGGCTGCGCAGCGGGTTCCGGGGCCGCCGCATCACGGGGTTCGGGTTCGACCGCGAGGTGATCGCCGAGGCGGGCATCGAGCGCGCGTCGGCGTTCGTGGCCGTCAGCAGCGGCGACAACTCCAACATCATCTCCGCGCGGGTGGCGCGCGAGACGTTCGGCGTCGACAACGTCGTGGCCCGGATCTACGACCCGCGCCGGGCGGAGGTCTACCAGCGCCTCGGCATCCCCACGGTCGCGACCGTCCGGTGGACGGCCGACCAGATCCTGCGCCGCCTGCTCCCCGAGGGCGCCGAGCCGCTGTGGCGCGACCCGACCGGCGCGGTCGTCCTCGCCGAGCTGGACTCCGGCCACCTGTGGGTGGGCGAGAAGGTCGGCGCGCTGGAGGAGCACGCGCGGACCCGCGTGGCGTTCCTGTCCCGCATGGGCGAGGCGCTCGTCCCCGAGCGGGACACGGTGATCCAGGACGGCGACATCGTGCACATCATGGCCGAGGCCGACGATCTGGAGCGGGTCAACGCCGCCGTCGCGGCGCGAGACGGAGAGGACGCCTGATGCGGGTCGCGATCGCGGGGGCCGGCGCGGTGGGCCGGTCCATCGCCCAGGAGCTGCTGGAGAACGGCCACGAGGTGCTCCTGATCGACAAGAGCCCGAAGGCCATCAAGGTGGAGATGGTGCCGCGCGCCGAGTGGCTGCTCGCCGACGCGTGCGAGATCTCCGCGCTTGACGACGCGGCGCTGGAGCGCTGCCAGGTCGTGGTCGCCTCGTCCGGCGACGACAAGGTCAACCTGGTCGTGTCGCTGCTGGCCAAGACCGAGTACGGGGTCCCCCGGGTGGTCGCGCGGATCAACCACCCGAACAACGAGTGGCTGTTCAACGAGTCGTGGGGCGTGGACGTCGCGGTCTCCACCCCGCGGCTGCTGTCGGCGCTGGTCGAGGAGGCCGTCAGCGTCGGCGACCTCGTCCGGCTGATGACGTTCCGCCAGGGCGAGGCCAACCTGGTGGAGCTGACGCTGCCCGACGACGCCCCGCTCGGCGGCGCGCGGGTCGGCTCCGTGGACTGGCCGCGCGACACCGCCCTGGTGGCGATCCTGCGGGAGGGCCGGGTGCTGGTCCCCTCGTCCGACGACACCCTGGAGCCGGGCGACGAGCTGATGTTCGTGGCCAGCCAGGACGTCGAAGACGAACTCGCCGAACTCCTCGGCGGCAGGTAGGGCTAGGCGGGCTCTTCGCTCTCGGCCGGAGCGCCGCCCCGGATGGGGGTGCGGCCGCGGGTGAGGAGCCAGACCATGGCGGCCAGGGCGGCGACCTGGAGCGGCCAGCCCATCGCGATCTTGGCGGTGCCGAGCAGGCCGCTCTGGTCGCCGTCGGCGAGGTAGATCGGGTACTGGACGGCGACGCGCACGGCGCAGGGCAGGACGAGCAGCCAGGTGAGCCGGGAGCACAGCCTGACGATGCCGGGGTCGGACCGCCAGGCGGTCGGGTCACCGGTGACCGATCCGATGATGAAGCCGACGATCGGCCAGCGCACCGCGATCGAGAAGATCATCGCGGCGCCGTAGCCCGCGTTGAGCAGGATGCCGGGCAGGAAGGCGTTCTCGGCCTTGCCCGAGCGCAGCGCGAAGAACGCGGCGATCGCGATGCCGAACAGGCTGTTCAGGACGAACTGCGGGCTGGAGCGCTGCGCGAGCCGGACCAGCAGCAGCAGCACCGCGGCGCCGACCCCGGCGCCGACGGCGAGCTTGACATCCTTCGCGGCCATGTAGGTGCCGGTGAAGGCGATCGTCGGCACCGCCGCCTCGACCATGCCGCGCACGCCGCCGAGCGCCTTGTTGAGCTGGGCCCGGACGGCCGCCTCGACGGTGTCGTGGGCGGCGGCCTCCCGCGCGGTGCCCGTTTCCACTTCGCTCACGTCGCTCTCCCGGCGGCTCGTCGCGGCCTCACGCGCCGCCGCGCAGCTCGTATCGCGGATTGAACATGACCTTGCGCCCGTCCTGCTCGCTCACCAGGCCCTCGGCGCGCAGCCGGCGCCCCGGGTCGATCCCGGCGATCTTGCGGCGGCCGAGCCAGACCAGGTTGATCACATCGGTGCCGTCGTAGAGCTCGGCCTCCAGGGCGGGGGCGCCACCCCGGGGACGGAGCGTCACCGTACGCAGCGTACCCGCTACGCAGTGCCGCTTGCGCGTGCCGCACTCGGTGATCGGCGTCGCGCCCTCGTCGCCGGTGGTCTTCTGCAGCTCCTCGGCCTCGAGCTCGGCCTTACTGGACGCCATGCGCCGCAGGAAGCGCCGCAGCCCGCCCTTGCCGCGCTCCCGCTCGCGGGGCTCCGCCCCCGGCGGCGTGCTGGCCGAAACCTCGTCCATACCTCGAAGCGTATGGCATCCCCGGACGAAGCGGACCCCTTGCCCCGCCGCCGGATCGAAGCCGGTTCAGCTGTGGAATGAAGCATTCCGTTCTGCTATTATCGGAACAGAGCATTCCGCTCCAAGTGGAAGGACGGATCATGACCGCCACCCTCGAAACCCCGGCCGCCGGAACCGGGACCCGCCCCGGCGACGGCGCCGCGCAGGCCCCGCGCCGCTGGCTCGGCCTCTCGGCGATCCTGGCCGCCACCCTGCTGAACCTGCTCGACTCCACCGTGGTGAACGTGGCCGCGCCCGCGATCCGCGCCGACCTCGGCGGGTCGTACTCCGCGCTGCAGTGGACGGCCGCCGGCTACACGCTCGCCCTCGCGGTGGCGCTGCTGACCGGCGGCCGGCTCGGCGACATGTTCGGGCGGCGGCCCGTCCTGCTCGCGGGGGCGGCCGGGTTCACGGCGATGTCGGTGGCGTGCGCGTTCGCCTGGTCGCCGGAGAGCCTGATCGCCGCCCGGGTCGCGCAGGGGCTGTGCGCCGCGGTGATGGTCCCGCAGGGCTTCGGGCTGATCCGGGACCTGTTCGGCCGGGACACCGGGAAGGCCTTCGCGCTGTTCGGGCCGGTGATCGGGCTGGCCACCATCCTCGGTCCGGTGGTCGCGGGCCTGCTGATCGACGCCGACCTCTTCGGCACCGGCTGGCGCGCGATCTTCCTGGTGAACGTGCCGGTCGGCGCCTACGCGCTGGCCGCGGGCGCCCGGGCGCTGCCCGCCCCGGCGGCCGCGGACCGGTCGGGCGGCCTGGACGGCGCCGGGATGCTGCTCGGCGGCCTCGGCATGAGCATGCTGGTGTACCCGCTCGTCCAGGGCCGCGAGCTCGGCTGGCCCGCCTGGTCGCTCGCGCTGCTCGCCGGCTCGGTCCCCGTCCTCGCCCTGTTCGCCCTGCACCAGCTGCGCCGCACCCGCCGGGGCCGGACGCCGCTGGTCCGGCTGAGCGTGTTCGGCAACCGGGCCTACGCCTCCGGGGTCCTGTTCGTCATCGTCTTCTTCGGCGCGATCGCCGGGTTCTCGCTCGCCACCGGCCTCTTCCTCCAGCTCGGCCTCGGCTACACGCCGCTGGCCGCGAGCCTGGCCATGTCGTCCTGGGCGGTCGGGGCGTTCGCCGGGTCGGCGTTCAGCGGCATGACCATGACCAGGCTCGGCCGCAGGATCCTGCACCTCGGCCTGGCGCTGATGGCCGCGGGCCTGACCGCCCTGTACGCCGTGTTCGAGGCGGTCGGGACGGACGTCGGCGGCTGGCACCTGGCCGCGCCGCTGCTGCTGTTCGGCGCCGGCATGGGCATGATCTTCGTCCCGCTGTTCGACGTCATCGTCGCGGGCATCGCCGACCACGAGGTGGGCTCCGGCTCGGCCGCGCTGGAGTCGGTCCAGCAGCTCGGCGCGTCCCTCGGCATCGCGGTCCTCGGCACGGTCTTCTTCGGGGCGATCGGCGCCCCGGTGGCCGGGCGCTTCCTGGCGCCGGCCGCGCTGGAGGCCGCGGAGCAGGTCACCGCCCTGACCGCCGGGCTCACCGCCGCCGCGTTCCTGATCGCCTTCCTGCTTCCCCGAGGCGCCCGCGCGCACTGATCCCGCCCGCCCCTGGCCCGCCGCCCGCGAGGGACGGCGGGCCAGGGCGTTCGCACCTCCGCTGAGGCCCGCTCGGGGTGCTCAGGCGGTCGCGAAGCGGAAGGCGGAGATCGCGATGACCGCCGCCGCCACCGCCCAGTAGGCGCCGGAGGCGAAGGCGACGGCCCGGACCCGGCGGGGCTCGGGCAGGGCGGTGAAGGTGAGCAGCCAGGCCAGCAGCGGCAGGACGAGGATCGCGTGCATGGTCACGAAGTGCGCCGGCTTCAGCGCGGCGACGACGTGGTAGGCGGCCTGCTGGTCGCCGGACCGCACCGTCGTGACGCCGCGGGCGATCATCGCCGCGCCGGAGGCCAGGGCGAGCACCAGCGCGGCGAAGCCGGAGCGGACGGCCAGCCGCATGCTCGGCGCGACCTCCTCGTTCCGGCGGAAGGACGCGACCGCGAGCGCGACCAGCGTGACCACGAGGACGCCGCCGCCCGCCGCGAGCATCCGGGTGACGACCGTGTCGAACGCCGTCTCCTCGTTGAAGTGGGACGGCACCTTGCGCCACGCCTGGAGGGTGATGAGGGCTACCTCCACGACGCAGTCGGCCGCGAACACGCCGAGGATCGCGGTCCGCGCGCGGTCGCCGAGCCGGACGGACGCGCTGACCCACGCGATCGTCAGCAGCGTCAGGCCGAACGAGAGCCCGAAGGTCACGGGCTTGCGCCACGACACCGGCCCCGTCCACGGACCGCCGTCCACCGCGAACACGGCCAGGTGCAGCAGGCCGGAGGCCATCAGCGCGGCGCCGATCGCGTAGGCGGCCCGCTCGACGCGCCGGCCGTCCGTCCAGAACGCTCCCAGGGCCTGGACGGCGGCCGCCACCGGGAACCCGCCGCGCGAAGCCTCCACCGGTCCCGCCATGGTCCGCTCCTTCAGAAATGAGTGAGTGCTCACCCAGTATGGACGAGCACCCACGGCGGGACAAGGGAGGCGGTCAGCGCAGGGCCGCCTCCACGGCCGGGACGGCGATCGCGCGTCGCGTCGCGGCCCAGCTCGTCACGCCGGTCAGCACCGCGGCGAGAGCGACCACCGCGAGGAACGTCCCGACGTTCCCGGGCGGGACGGCGGAGTCGCGGCGGGCGAGGCCGAACGCCACGATCGTGAAGGCCGAGGCGACCGTCCCGCAGACCACGCCGGTGACCGTCAGCACCACCGACTCCAGCGCGGCCGCGGTGAGCACCTGGCGCGGGGTCGCGCCCGCGAGCCGGGTCTGGCCGAACTCGCGGCGCCGGTGCGCGGTCGCCGCGATCAGCGTGTTGACCAGCATGATCGCCGTGAACAGCACCACCATGCCGATGACGACGAAGTTGAGCGTCTCGATGCCCTTCTGGTCGAGCGTCTTGGAGAGGCCGGCCGCGTCCATCGCCTCGTTCTCGATGGCCTGGGCGTAGAGCGTGCCGACCGCCGTCCCGACGAACAGGATGATCGGCGTGACCGCGGAGGCCAGGGCGCCCGCCCGGCGGCGCATCGTGGCCGCCGCGAGGTCCCCGGCCGCGCCGCCGAGCGCCCGCATCGGCCCGGCCGCCAGCGCCGTCGCGCCGCGCATGATCGCCGGCGCCAGCAGGGCCAGCCCGATCCCGGCGAAGATGTCGGCCTGCCCGGAGGTCGCCATGGCGTCGCTGCCCTTGCCGTCCATCACCGTAAGCGTGGTGACCACCTCGCCGACGGCGACCAGCAGGAACAGCACCGCGAACACGATCCGCTTCCGGCTGAGCCGCGCGTCCCCGATGGCGGCGGCCGTCATCGACTCGGTCACCCGGACGCGCGTGGCGCGGCGCGCGGTGATCAGCGCGGCGGCGACCGCGGACACGAGCGTCACGCCGATCCCGAGTGACAGGGCGACGGCGCCGAAGCGGTAGCCGATGTCCGCAGGAACCTGGTCGGTGCCGTGCAGCAGCCCGAGCAGGGCACGGCCGGCCGGGTAGGCGGGCACGACCGCGAGCAGCGCCGCCGCCACGGCCAGGCCCGCCGCCTCGCCGACGATCATCCGGGCGAGCTGCGCCGGGGTCGCGCCGACGCTCTTGAGCAGTGCGATCTCCGACGCCCGCTGCCGCACCGACAGGGTCAGCGTCGAGGTCACCGCGAACACCACCAGCAGCAGCCCCCAGCCGCCGACGACGGACGCCATCGTCACCAGCGTCTCCCGGGCCTCGCCCGTCGCCCCGCTCGCCTCGGCCGTGTCGAGCATCGAGGCGAACGCCATGATCATTGTCGCGCCGAGGAACATCGCGAGGAAACTCGCCGTGAAGGCGCTCGCGCGGCGGCGCAGGGAGCGCAGAGCCAACTCGACCATGGTCACGCCTCCGCCATCGTGCGCTGGCGCTCGACCTCGTCGGCCAGGCGCGTCATCCGCTCCGCCACGGTCTCCGCGGTCGGCGCGGCCTGGTACCCCACGATCCGCCCGTCCGCCAGGTACAGCACGGAGTCGGCGAAGGACGCGGCGACCGGGTCGTGGGTCACCATCACCACCGTCTGCCCGAACGCCCGCACCGACTCGCGCAGCAGGCCCAGCACGTCGCGGGCGCTCCGGGTGTCGAGCGCGCCGGTCGGCTCGTCGGCGAACAGCACCCGCGGCTCAGTGACCAGCGCCCGCGCGATCGCCACCCGCTGCTGCTGCCCGCCGGACAGCTCCGCGGGCAGGTGGCCGAGCCGGTCGCCGAGGCCCACCCGGTCCAGGACGGCCCGGGCCCGGTCCCTGTCCACCTTGCGGCCGGCGAGCTTCAGGGGGAGCACCGTGTTCTGCAGGACCGACAGCGTCGGCAGCAGGTTGAACTGCTGGAAGACGAAGCCGATCCGCTCCCGCCGGAACCTCGTCAGCGCCGCCTCCCCGTCGCCCGTCAACTCCGCGCCGTCGACGAAGACGCGGCCCTCGGTGGGACGGTCCAGACCCGCCGCGCACTGCAGGAGCGTGCTCTTGCCGGACCCGGACGGGCCCATGACCGCGGTGAACGACCCGGTCGGCAGCGACAGCGACACCCCGTCCAGCGCCACCACCCGGTTGCCCTCGGCGCCGTACACCCTGCGCACGTTCTCCAGCCGGAGCGCCTCCCCCGGCGCCTGGCGCGCCGGCTCCGCTCCCCTGCGTCCGAACATCGTCCTCACCTCCGCCCGGCGCCCCGGGCGGGCGCCTCCGGAACACGAAGCTACGGACGCGCGGGGCCGCCGGGGATGGGTCCAGCACGCCGATGGGGGTAGGCAAAACCCCACCATCGCCGGGCCCGGTTCCACCCGCGGGGCGCCGGGCGGGTTAGAGTCGCCCGTGGTGCGCCGGGAAGTCTGGTCGGCAGGTCCCGTCATCCGCATGCCGTCCAGGGGGTTGTGTGCAGGCCACCGCCGCGATCGTCATCTTCGTCTGCGCGTACGTGCTGATCGCGTCGGAGAAGGTGCCCCGGACGGCGGTGGCGCTGGGCGGCGCGGGCCTGATGCTCCTGCTGCACGTCACCGACGCCGAGGCCGCGTTCTTCTCCCCCGAGTCCGGGATCGACTGGAACGTCGTCTTCCTGCTGCTCGGCATGATGGTCATCGTCTCGGTGCTGCGCCGGACGGGCCTGTTCGAGTACGTGGCGATCTGGGCGGCCAAGCGTGCGCGGGGGCGCCCCTACCGGCTCATGGTGATGCTGATCGTGCTCACCGCGGTGGCGTCCGCGCTGCTGGACAACGTCACCACCGTCCTGCTGATCGCGCCCGTCACCTTCCTCGTCTGCGAGCGGCTCGCGCTGCGCCCCGAGCCGTACCTGATCGCCGAGGTCATGGCGTCCAACATCGGCGGCACCGCGACGCTGGTCGGCGATCCGCCCAACATCATCATCGCCAGCCGGGGCGGCCTGTCGTTCAACGACTTCCTGGTCAACCTGGCGCCGCTGGTGGTCGTGCTGCTGGTCGTGTTCTGCCTGCTGGCCCGGTGGCTGTTCCGCTCGGCGTTCCACTACGACCCGGACCTGGCCGCCGAGGTCATGGAGCTGGAGGAGCGGGAGGCCATCACCGACCGCCGGCTCCTCGCGCAGGGGCTCGCCGTCCTCGCCGTCGTCATCGCTGCGTTCGTGCTGCACCCCGTCCTGCACTACGAGCCGTCCGTGGTCGCGCTGCTCGGCGCCGGGCTGCTCGTCGCCGCGACCAGGGTGACCACCGAGGAGGCCCTCAGCGAGGTCGAGTGGCCCACACTGGTGTTCTTCGCCGGCCTCTTCGTGATGGTCGGCGGGCTGGTCGAGACCGGGGTCATCGGAGAGGTCTCCAGGGCCGCGGCGGACGCCACCGACGGCCGCCTCGGCGTCGCCGCGATGCTGCTGCTGTGGGCGTCCGCCGGGCTGTCGGCGATCGTGGACAACATCCCCTACGTCGCGACGATGAGCCCGATCGTCTCCGACCTCGTCCAGCAGCACCCCGGCGCCCAGGGGCACGTGCTGTGGTGGGCCCTCGCCCTCGGCGCCGACCTCGGCGGCAACGCCACCGCCATCGGGGCCAGCGCCAACGTGGTCGTGCTCGGCATCGCCGCCCGCAACGGCACGCCCATCAGCTTCTGGTACTTCACCCGCTACGGCATCATCGTCACCCTCGTGACGATCGCCCTGTCGACCCCCTACCTCTGGCTCCGCTATCTGTGATCGCCGGCTGCCCGCGAACGCCGGCCCGATCCGGGAGGATGGGGGGATGGACGAGGTGCCTGAGGACTGGGAACGCGCGCTCGCGATCGTGGCGCACCCCGACGACCTGGAGTACGGGACGTCGGCGGCGATCGCCAGGTGGACGGGCCAGGGCAAGAGCGTGACGGAGGTGCTGGCCACCCGCGGGGAGGCCGGGATCGACTCGATGGACCCCGACGAGGTGCGGCGGATCCGCAGCGCCGAGCAGGTCGAGGCGGCGCGGATCGTCGGCGTGGACACCGTCGAGTTCCTCGACCTGCCGGACGGCATGCTGGAGTACGGCCTGCCGCTGCGGCGGATGCTCGCCGCGGCGATCCGGCGGCACCGGCCCGAGGTGGTGCTGTCGCTGAACTTCCGCGAGACGTTCCCCGGCGGCGGCTTCAACATGGCCGACCACCGGGTGCTCGGACTCGCGGTCGCGGACGCGATCCGGGACGCGGCGAACCGGTGGGTGTTCCGCGACCTCGGGCTCGAACCGTGGCAGGGCGTCCGGTTCGCGCTGTTCGGCGGGTCGCCGGAGCCCACCCACTACGTGGACGTCACCGGGCACCTGCGGGCCGGCATCGACTCGCTGCTCGCGCACCGCGTGTACTTCGCGGGCCTCGGCGACGGGTTCGACGCCGAGGCGTTCCTCACCGGCATGGCCGTGGAGGGCGGGAAGGCCGCGGGCGTCGAGCACGCGATGGCCTTCGAGATGATCGGGAGCTAGCGGCGGGCGTTGGGCCGCTTGCCCTTGTTGTGCTTGCTCCGCTTGCGGGCCCGGCGCTTGCGCGTCTTCTTCGACATGTCCCGATTGACCGCCCGCAGGCCGGTCCGAGGCAAGCGATCGGCCGGGCGCCGGCGGCACGAACCCGCCCGGCCGCACGTCCGAAAAGGCGTGCGGCCGGGCGGGTCAGGTGCGCGTCCGGTCAGCGGACCTCGGTGATCTCGGGGCCGCGCTCGAACGGGTCGAAGGTCTCCACGGCCTCCTCCTCGCCGTCCTCGCCGGCCTCGCTGAACTCCTTGGGGATCTGCAGCTCCAGGAGCTCGCGTGGCGGCATCGGGGCGTCGCCGCGGTGCACGACCACGCCGCTCAGCACGTCCTCCAGGACCTGCCACTGCTCCTCGTCCTCGATCGCGGCGCCCTGCACCACGGCCTGGAGGAACCAGCGGGGGCCGTCGACGCCGAGGAAGCGGATGATCTGCGGCGCCCAGCCCTGCTCGACGAACTCCGCCGGGATCTGCTCGCGGACCTCCTGCGGCATCTCGGCGAGGACCTCCTCGGTCAGCGCCGCGGGGACCATCGCCAGCAGTTCGGGGCCGAACGGGCCCTCGCCCTCCTGGGTCTGGCCCTGCGCCTCCTCCTGGATGTCCTTGGCGGTCTCACGGCGCACGTCCTCCCAGATGCCGCTGCGCTTCGGCGCGGCGAACACCTGGAGCTGCATGGCGCTCTCCTCGTACTGCACCAGCACGGCGACGGGCCGCCCGTCGAGCGGGTTGCCCTCCTCGTCGACCTGGGTCGCCTCGAAGTTCACCTGGAAGCCCAGCCCCGGCGCGATCGGCACCTGGAGGGATCCGAAGTCCAGCCGCTGCATCTCGGGGAAGGAGTCCTCGGAATCCCACGGGCCGCCCGCGGACTCCGCCTTGGCCGACCCCGCCTCGGCGGGAGCGTCCTCGGCGTTCTCCGCCTGCTCCTCGGTCACCTCGGGACCCTCCGCGGGCTCCTCGGCCTGCCGGCGACGTCCAAAAGCCACGACTCACACTCCTTCTCGACTGTGCTCATTGTCCCCGGATCGCGGGGCCGGGCCGAATCCGCCGGTGGAGCCGAACCCGCCGGTTCCGCGCGCCGATCCGGGAAGCTCGGTGACCTCGTGGAACACCGCGTGCTCGACCCGCTGGACGACCATCTGCGCAATGCGGTCTCCGCGCCGCAGCCTCACCGTGGCGCGGGGGTCGGTGTTCAGCAGGGTCACCTTGATCTCACCCCGATAGCCGGCGTCGACCGTACCGGGTGCGTTGACGATGGTCACCCCCAACCTAGCGCCCAATCCGGAGCGGGGGTGAATGAAAGCGGCGTAGCCGTCCGGCAGCGCGATCGCCATCCCGGTGGGGACGACGGCGCGCTCCCCCGGCGCCAGTTCCACGTCGGCGGCGGCGACCAGATCGGCGCCCGCGTCGCCCGCGTGGGCGTACCGCGGCAGGGGCAGTTCCGGATCCAGCCGCCGGACCAGCACATCGACCTTGCTCACGGGCTCCACCTCACGCGTACCTGCCGGAGAACCACACGACCCTACCCAGGCGGCGGGCGGCGGCCGCGGCCGAAACGCCGCCGCCGCGCGAGTCCGGCAGTTGACCCTACCCGTTCCCGGCCATGACCACTTCCGGAAGGTTTGGCCCCGAAGTGAAGTATCACGCGTAGCGTCACCATTGTTACCCGCGGTGGCTCTTGGGGGACGCGTTTCCCCAGGAAGGGGACGACATGGGCACACGCGAGCGGGCCGTCACCCACCGGTCCCTGGACGGCGTGCGGATCCGGCTCACGGGCGACCACGATCTGCGGCGGCCGTGCACGTCGGTGGCCCGGATCGCCGGCGGCGGACGGCTCCACGAGATCTCCAGCGGCACCCGCGAGGACGCGCTGGCCTGGGCGTCCGACATCGGAGTCGACCGCTTCGAGCAGGAGTTCCGCATCCAGGGCGGGCGGCTGCGGGTCGGCCGGACGGCGACCCGCGACGCCGAGACGGGGCTGAGCGACCCCGTCCTCGCGGCCGTGTGGGAGGGCCGCCGCCACGCCGTGTTCACGCACCTCTACCACGGGCGCCCGGCGGACGCGGTGGCGTTCTTCGACACGGTGCGCCTGACCGAGCACGAGGACGGGATCACCGCCGTGCCGCGCGGCCGGGCACGCCGGCCCGAGCCCGCCGAGATGGTCAAGGAGGTGCCGGGGATCGGCCTGCTGGAGATCACCGCGCTGACCTCGGTGACGCGCAAGCGGCTGCCGCCCTGGCGCGGCGCCTCGGTCGCGGGCGGCGAGCTGTTCCGGGACGCCGTGGAGGGGCAGGGCCCCTACTTCCTGCTCGCGCTGCGGTCGCTGCTGGTGACCGTCCTGCCCGAGGAGGACCGGGTGCGGGACGTCCCCCGGCGGCTCGCGGGTCTGGCGGTCGAGGCGATCAGGTGACCGGGCTGCTCGCCGGGATCGCGGCGGTCGCGGTCCCGCTCGTCCTGCTGGCGTCGCTGGCCGGGCAGGTCAGGCGCCCGGCGGCGCTGGCCGCCGCGGTGCGGGCGCACCGGGTGCTCCCCGCCGCCCTCGCCGGGGCGGTCGCGGCAGCCGTGATCGCAGCGGAGGCGCTGATCGGCGCCGCCGGCGCGGCGGCGCTCCTGCTCCGGCTGGACGGGACGGCGCGCGCGGCCGGCGGGGCGGCGGCCGCCCTGCTGGCCCTGTACGCGGTCTACGGAGCGCACGTGGCCCGCACCCGGCGCGGCGTCCCCTGCGGATGCGGGGGCGCCGGCACGCCGATGACCGGGTGGGTCGCGGGACGGGCCGCCGCGCTCTGCGCGCTCGCCCTCCCCCTCGCCCTGCACGGGCCGCCCGCCGGGCCCACCGCGTACGAGTGGTCGATCGAGGTCGCGGCGGGCCTGGCGTTCGCCGTCCTCCTCTGGACGCTCCCGCACGCGATGACCGTTGAGAGATCGGCCGTGGCGAGCACGGCCGCGGAGAGGAGGACGGCCGGATGAGCTTCCAGAACAGCGCGCTCCTGCTGTCGTGGGTGGCGATCCTGCTGCTCGCCCTGGTGGTCGCCGGCCTCGTCCGGCAGGTCCACGCGCTCAGCCCGGGGGCGTCCCGGCCCGCCGCGCTCGGCCCCGCCGCGGGCGCGCCCGCGCCCGCCTTCGACCGGCTCGGGCCCGGCCTGCTGCTCTTCCTGGACCGCGACTGCGGCGTCTGCGCCGACGTCCTCGCCGACGTCCCGTCCGACCGGCCGCTGCACGCGATCTTCGCCGGGGCACCGCCCGAGGACGCGTCCCGTCCGGGCGTGACCGTCCTCGCCGGCGAGCAGGACGGCCTGTTCGCCGACTACCGCGTCCCCGCCACCCCGTTCGCCGTGCTGGTCGGCGCGGACGGGCGCGTGCGGGCCGCCGAGCCCGTCGGCTCCCCCGAAGCCCTCCGCGCACTCACCCTGGAGGCCGCACGATGATCGAACTCGAAGACGTCCCGCCGCTGCGCGGCCCGCGCCCGGAAGGGGCGCAGCGCGTCCGGCGGCGCCCGGCGCCCGCGGACGAGCCGCGGTTCCGCCCGGTGCGCCGCAGCGTCCTCACCGGGCTCGCCGCGGCGGGCGCCACCGCCGGGCTGAAGGCCCTCGGCGTGTTCCCGCCCGCGCGGGAGGCGCTCGCTTCGGGTTTCCAGCTGGTCGGCTACTACGACATCTATCCGCGGTGCCCCTCCTACGCCGCCAACCACAACTGCTCCCCGGGCTGCGGGCCCAGCCTGGTGTGCAGCGTGTGCTGCCGGACGAGCGGGAAGTACAAGGGCTTCCACAAGTCGGGCGTGTCGGATCCGGGGCGCTACAAGCTGCGCCCCAACCAGTGCTACGGCGGCGGCTACGACGGCTGGCTCTGGGCCTACGCCAAGAGCTGCGGAAGCTGCAAGAAGGGCGTCACCTGGCGCTGCCACGACGGCTGGAAGAAGTCCAAGAAGGGCAACTGGTACAAGACCATCTGCCGCAAGGCGATGGCGTGCAAGAACTGACCGCGGGGCGGCTGCGGCGAGGCGCGTCCGACCCGCTCCTTCCCGTGGCCGCCCTCGCGCTCCTGGCCGTGTCGGCCGCCGCCCTGGACGCCGCCGTCCTGTGCTGGGCGTCGATCGGCGCGCTCGCCGGGTTCTCCCTGTCGGGGAGCGTTTGAACGCGCAACAGCGAATCCGTGCTGTTCTCGCCAGGTTGGCGGGCCCCCGTACGGCAGGGCGAGGTCCTGGCCGTCTTCATCCTCGGGCTCCTGCTCGGAGGCACGCTCACCGCGGCGGCGGTCTGGCTGCTGTCAGGCCTTTCCGCCCCGCTCCCGGCACCGGCCCGCACCGCCGCGATCCTGGCGCTCGCCGGGCTGGGGGCCGCGCGCGAGGCCGGGCTGGTCCGCGTCCCCCTTCCGCAGAACGCCCGCCAGATCCCCCAGGAGGTCCTGCAAGCGCACCTCCGCCGGGGCGCGCTCCAGTTCGGCTTCGAGCTCGGCACGGGCGTGCGCACCTACGTCCCCGCCACGGCCCCCTACGTCCTGGCCCTGGGCCTGCTCCTCGTACACGAGGACCCGCTCACCACCGTCGTGGCCGGCACATTCTTCGGCGCCGGGCGCGCCCTGAGCGCCCTGCTGACCTACCTGGCCCGCGACGAGCACCGGGACGCCGCGCTGGCCGTCCGGATGCCGGCCGTGAAGACCGCGACGGCGATCGCCTCCCTGGCCGCCCTCGCCCTGCTGCTCCTGTGATCGAGGCCGCCCATGTCGATCAAGTCCCCTCCCCCGTGGGAGACTGGGCCCGCCTCGCCGTCACTGGAGAGCCGTCGCCCACCGGGAAGGCACCGTTCGTGCTCTGGTCGCTGCTGATCGCCCTGCTGCTGCGGGGGTTCGCCGTGGCCGAGTGGGCGGGGACGGCGCCCGGGCAGTCGGTCCTGGCCACGCTGGGCGCGCTGACCGTGGCGGGGCTCCTGGTGCTCGCGACTGTACGGGTCCGCGCGGCCCGGCAAGGGCACGGCGCGGCGCGGGCGCGGGTGCGGACCACCCTGCGCGAGAGGACGCTGCGGACCGCCTTCCTGCCGCAGCGCGATCCGGACGCGGCGGGACGGCCCCGTCCGCGCGCGCCCGGAACGGGGATCGCGGCCGCCTGAGCGCGGCCGGAACACCATCGATCCCCCTCTTCCGGAAGGTTCTCTCATGTTCGACGTTCCCGTTTCGATCGCCGCCGCCCTCGTGGGCGGGCTGGCGGACGCCCTGGACCCGGTGGCCGGCGGCCTGGCCACCGCGCTGGCGATCGTGCTGTTCACCGCCGGGGTGCGGCTGGCGCTCGTCCCGCTCGCGGTCTCGGCCGCCAGGGGCGAGCGGGCGCGGGCCCGGCTCATGCCGAAGGTCCAGGCCCTGCAGAAGAAGCACGCGAAGAACCCGCAGCGGCTCCAGCGGGAGACGGCCGCGCTGTACGAGGCGGAGGGCGCCACGCCGGTGGCCGGGTGCCTGCCGATGGTCGCGCAGGTCCCGTTCTTCATGGTCATGTACCGGCTGTTCGTGTCGGCGACGGTCGCCGGGCACCAGAACGCGCTGCTCGCGCACACGCTGCTCGCGGCGCCGCTCGGGCAGAACTGGATCGGCGTCCTCGGCGGGGGCCTGCTCTCGCCGCCCTCGCTCGTCTTCCTCGGGCTGTTCGCGCTGCTCGCGGTCGTGGCCGCGGTCACGTCGCGGCGGGTGACCGCCGAGGGACCGGTCGGCGCCCTCGCGCGGGCGATGCCGTTCGGGACGATCGCCGTGGCGGCGTTCGTGCCCCTCGCGGCGGGGTTGTACCTGCTCACGTCCGGGGCGTGGACGGCCGCCGAGCGCGCCGTCCTGCACCGCCGGGCCGACGCGGCGGCCTGATCGCCCTTGACGGATGTCCGGATGGCTGGGTTCGATGGCAACCGAACGGCGTTCTGACTTTCGAGGGCGGTGTGCGGTGACGACGACGGCGCGGGCGGGCACCCAGGGCGGCCCGCCGGAGGACGACCTGTCGGACCTGGCCTTCTGGTCGCTGCCGCCGGAGCGGCGGCTGGCGGCGTTCGCGCGGCTGCGCGAGCGCGAGCATCCGGCGTTCTTCCCGGAGCTCAAGCTGCCGTTCATCCGGACCGGGCCCGGCTACTACGCGCTCACCCGGCACGCGGACGTGGTGGAGGCCAGCCGGACGCCGGATGTCTTCAGCAGCGAGCCGTGCTCGAACAGCATCGCCGACCTGCCCCGGTACATGGCCCGCTACTTCGGCTCGATGATCAACATGGACGACCCGCGGCACGCCAAGATCCGCCGGATCGTGTCGCGGGCGTTCACCCCGCGCGTCCTGTCCAAGCTGGAGACCGACCTCCAGGCGACCGCGACGCGGATCGTGGACGACCTGGAGCGCAAGGGGTCGGCCGACTTCGTCACCGACGTCGCGGCGCGGCTGCCGGTGCAGGTCATCTGCGACATGATGGGCATCCCCGAGCATCTGCGCCCGATGGTGTACGACCGGACGAACATCATCCTGGGCCTCGGCGACCCCGAGTACACCGGCGGCAGGGACGTGGTCCGCGGGGGCATCACCCGGATCGGCGTCCTGTACGGGCTGCTGATGGCGATGTCGGCGGGCTACGAGCTGAACCACCTGGCGATGAAGCTCGCCCGCAGGCGCCGCCGGCACCCCGGCGACGACCTCGTGTCGAGGCTGGTCTCGGCCAACGTGGACGGGGAGTCGCTGACCGACCAGGAGATCGGCTCGTTCTTCATCCTGCTCGTCGTGGCCGGCAACGAGACGACCCGCAACGCGATGACGCACGGGCTGAAGCTGTTCACCGACAACCCCGAGCAGCGGGCCCTGCTGATGGAGGACTTCGACGCCCGCATCCCCGGCGCGGTCGAGGAGATCGTCCGGATGGCGACGCCGGTCATCCAGTTCCGGCGGACCGTGACCCGCGACCACGAGATGAACGGCCACCGCTACCGGGCGGGCGACAAGGTCCTGCTGTTCTACAACTCCGCGAACCGCGACGCGGAGGTGTTCACGGACCCGGACGTCTTCGACATCACCCGCTCCCCCAACCCGCACGTCGGGTTCGGCGGCCCCGGCCCGCACTTCTGCCTGGGCGCGAACCTGGCCCGGCAGGAGATCACGGTGATGTTCCGGGAGCTGTTCACCCGCGTCCCGGACATCCGGGCGAGCGGCGAGCCGCAGATGCTCTACTCCAACTTCATCAACGGCATCAAGCACCTGCCCTGCACGCTGTGAGCGGCGGGCCCGCGCTCCCAGGGGGCGCCGCGGTTCAGGACGCCGGGCGTCCGGCGGCCCGCGCCGCCGGCGACACCGCGAGGTAGTCCAGCGCCCGCTGCGTCGAGCACACGCGGGACGGATGGTAGTCGCGCCGCAGGTACGCGCGGCCGGCGGAGATCATGAACCGGTTGCTGGGGAACAGCCCGCGCCGCACCGCCCGCCGGTAGTCGCGGATCCGCGGGCGGACGCCCTTCAGCGTCGGGTCGGCCCGGCACAGGAACACCGCTCCGGCGTACACCATCAGGGGCAGCGCGAGGACGCCGAGGAAGAAAGCGATGAACCGCATCCAGTACCGCCCGGCCACGTGCTGGTAGACGTCGAACGCGACGGACCGGTGCTCGACCTCCTCGGCGCCGTGCCAGCGCAGCAGGTCCATCATCGTGGGGTCGGCGCCTGCCTCGTCCAGTTCGCGGGCGTCCAGGATCCACTGGCCGAGGACCGCCGTGTAGTGCTCGATGCCGGCGATGACGCCGATCCGGACGAACAACCAGCGCTTGCGGGGCAGGAACGGGATCCAGCACCGGTCACCGAGGATCCGCCGGAACACCCACTCGATCCGGGCGGTGAGCGGGCGCGGGTCGAGGCTCTGCTCCAGCATCTGCCGGTCCAGGACGCCCTGGTGGGAGTAGGCGTGCACGGCCTCCTGGCCCATGAAGCCCTTGACCTCGCGGTAGAGGCGCTCGTCGTCCTGGACGAGCGGCAGCGCCTCCTTGTAGACGTGCACGAACCACCGCTCACCGGCGGGCAGCAGCAGATGCAGGACGTTGATGAAGTGGGTGGCGACGGGCTCGCCCGGGATCCAGTGCAGCGGCGTGTCCGCCCAGTCGAACCTCACCCGCCGCGGGGCGATGACGGGGTGCCGCTCGTCGATCTCGCTCATCCCGTCTCCCTCTCCCGCCGCGCCGGGCCGCGCGGGGCCGCACCGGGCCGCGCCGCGTGCCCGGCGCGCACCCCAATTAGACTAGTAATCTAATATGTGGACGCGCCGGATCCGCGTCAAGGCCCGGCCGGGGTGATCTACGTCGCGGGAGCGAGCACGACGTCGACGGTGAGCGCGGCGGGTGCGGACTCCAGCGTCAGCTCGGCGATCCGCCCGGCCGCGGCCAGGTCGGGCCGCGCGATGTGCGTCACCTCCGCGCCCCGGACGACCGCGCGGGACACGTCGGCGCGCATCGACGCCCTGGCCTCGGACTTGGCCTTGCGGACCTGCCGGAGCGCCTCGCCGGTGGCCGCGAGGACGGCGGGGTCGCCGCCCGGCGGCAGCTCGGCGGCGGACGGCCACTCGGCCGTGTGCACCGATCCGTGCCGCCACCACGACCAGACCTCCTCGGTCACGAACGGCAGCACGGGTGCGAACAGGCGCAGCAGGACCGACAGCGCCGAGCGCAGCGCGGCCCGCGCCGACAGCGCCTCGGGGCCGTCCCCGTAGGCGCGGGCCTTGACCAGTTCCAGGTAGTCGTCGCAGAACTCCCAGAAGAACCGCTCCGTGCGCTCCAGAGCGCGCGCCCAGTCGTAGCCCTCGAACGCCTCGGTCGCCTCGTGGACGACCCCGGCCAGCGCCGCCAGCATCGCCTTGTCCAGCGGCTCGGTGACCGCCGCGGCCGGGCCCGCCTCGCCGAGCCCGAGCACGAACTTCGAGGCGTTGAGGATCTTGATGGCGAGGCGGCGGCCCACCTTGATCTGGCCGGTGTCGAACGCGGTGTCGGTGCCGGGGCGCCCGCTCGCCGCCCAGTAGCGGACGGCGTCGGAGCCGTACTCGCGCAGCAGGTCGATCGGCGTGACGACGTTGCCCTTGGACTTCGACATCTTCTTGCGGTCGGGGTCGAGGATCCACCCGGACAGGGTGGTGCCCTTCCACGGCAGCGTGCCCTGCTCCAGGTGCGCGCGGACGACCGTGCAGAACAACCACGTCCGGATGATGTCGTGCCCCTGCGGCCGCAGGTCGAAGGGGAAGACGCGGCCGAACAGGTCGGTGTCGCGCTCCCAGCCGCCCGCGATCTGCGGGGTCAGCGAGGAGGTCGCCCAGGTGTCCATGATGTCGGGGTCGCCGGTGAAGCCGCCCGGCCTGCCGCGCTGCTCCTCGGTGAATCCGGGCGGGACGTCGGACGAGGGGTCGACCGGCAGCGCGTCCTCGGCCGGCACGATCGGGTCGGCGTACACCGGCTCGCCGGCGTCGTCCAGCCGGTACCAGACGGGGATCGGCACGCCGAAGAACCGCTGCCGCGAGATCAGCCAGTCGCCGTTCAGCCCCTCGACCCAGTTCTCGTAGCGGGCCCGCATGTAGCCGGGGTGCCACTCCAGCTCCCGGCCGCGGGCGAGCATCTCCGCGCGGACGCCCTCGTCGCGGCCGCCGTTGCGGATGTACCACTGCCGGGTCGTGACGATCTCGAGCGGCCTGCTGCCCTTCTCGTAGAACTTCACCGGCCGGCTGATCTTGCGGGGCTCGCCGTCCAGGTCGCCGGACTCGCGCAGCAGCTCGACGACGCGCTCCTTGGCCGAGAAGACCGTCTTGCCCGCCAGCTCCGCGTACGGCTCCGCGGCGACGCCCTCCGGCGGGTCGGCGGCGAGCCGCCCGTCCCAGCCGATGATCGCGCGGGTCGGCAGGTCCAGCTCGCGCCACCAGGTGACGTCCGTGACGTCGCCGAACGTGCAGATCATCGCGATCCCGGAGCCCTTGTCCGGCTCGGCCAGCCGGTGCGCGACGACCGGGACCTCCACGCCGAACAGCGGCGTGCGCACGGTCGTCCCGAACAGCTCCTGGTACCGCTCGTCGTCGGGGTGCGCGACCAGCGCGACGCAGGCGGGCAGCAGCTCGGGCCGCGTCGTCTCGATGTAGACCGGGCGCTCGTCGCCGTGGAACCGGATCCGGTAGAACGCGCCGGGGTGCTCGCGGTCCTCCAGCTCGGCCTGCGCCACGGCGGTGCGGAAGGTGACGTCCCACAGCGTCGGCGCCTCGGAGAGGTACGCCTCGCCGCGCGCCAGGTTGCGCAGGAACGCGCGCTGGGACGCCGTCCGGGCGGCGCGCCCGATGGTCGTGTAGAGCAGGCTCCAGTCGACCGAGAGGCCGACGCGGCGCCACACCTCCTCGAACGCCTTCTCGTCGACCTCGGTGAGGCGCTCGCAAAGCTCTATGAAATTGCGCCGCGAGACCGGCTGCTGGCGCTTGGCGTCGGGCTTGGCCGGAGGCTCGAAGTCCGGATCGTAGGGAAGGGACGGTTCGCACCGGACGCCGAAGTGGTTCTGCACGCGGCGCTCGGTCGGCAGGCCGTTATCGTCCCAGCCCATCGGGTAGAAGACCGCCCGACCGCGCATGCGGTGGTACCGGGCGATGGTGTCGGTTTGGGTGTAGGAGAAGACGTGGCCGACGTGGAGGGAGCCGCTCACGGTGGGCGGCGGGGTGTCGATCGAGTACACCTCGCCGCGCGGCCTGGTGCGGTCGAAGCGGTAGACGCCGCGCTCCTCCCAGGCGCGTACCCATGTGTCCTCCAGGCCGTCCAGGGAGGGCTTCGGAGGGACGTTCGGAGTACGCGGCTGCTCTGTCATGAGGCCAATCGTATTGACATCGGCCCGGATCGCATGCCGATTACCGGCGCCGACGCGGCGATCACCTGCACCGCCCGGGGCAGGCGGTTCCGGTAGCGTCGGAGACGACAGGACGAGAGAGGACCAACATGGCGGACAAGGGCGACATCGGCTGGCGGGTGATGGCCGGGGCGGCCGCATTCGCGGGCGGCTTCGTCGCGAAGAAAGTGATCACGCTGGCCTGGAAGAAGAGCACCGGCAAGGAGCCGCCGACCAATCCCGAGTCCCCCGATGTGGCGCTGTCCGAGGCGATCGGGTGGGCCGTGGTGATGGGGGTCGGCATGGAGGTCGCGCGGCTGCTCGCCACCCGCGCCGCCGCCCACCAGTATGCCAAGAGCACCGGCCAGAGCCCGTCCCATCTCAAGGCCGAGGTCTGAGACCCCCGGACGGGGGCCCGGCCCCCGTCCGGCGGGTGAACGCGCCGTGGCCGGTCCCTTCGTCGATGGAAGGGACCGGCCACGGCGCGTTCTCGTCCGGTCGGGTCTTCGCGAACGGGCTCGCCGGGTGCGGCGAGCCGCTCCCTCGATGCCCGGTCGTGCCGCCTAGGGGGAGGGCGGCGCACAGGGGTTCAGACGGCTTACCAGGGGTTCGGGCTGGGTGCTAGGGGTTCAGGCGGGGCTGGTCGCCGGAGAGCGGGGGCAGGCTGCCGGCGATCTCCCTGAGGTCGCCCCGGACCTTCAGGGCCAGCGCCCTGGTCGCGGAGCGGTTGAGCGCGGCCCCGGCCGCGGCGCCGGTGAGGAGGGGGCCCATGGTGGACAGGCTCCGGCCGAAGACGCGGAGCATGCGCTTGCGCAGCGCGCTCTTGGCGGCCGTGCCGAGAGCGCTGGTCAGGGAACCGCTCTCCAGGGGGTTGACGCCGCGCTGCCGCGCCCAGGACGTCACGAACGCCGCGCCGCGCGCGGTCCCGCTGCCCTGGACGCTGACGCCGTAGACCTCGTGCAGCTCGGCGATCATCTTCACCTCGATGGCCGCGACGACGAGCGTCTCGGCGGCGAGCTGGGCCGGCGCCGTCAGCAGCAGCGGCGGGGCTGCGAACTCCACGGCCGCCAGCGCGCCGCCGGCGGCGCCCACGGCGGTGGTGGCGTTGCCGGCCGCCTTGACGATCCGGTCGGCGAGCTCCTCTCCCATCACCCCGTGGTGGTGGGCCTGGAGGGTCTCCAGATCGCGGATCGGGATGTGCGGGGCCGCCGCCACGAGCAGGTCGGCCAGCCACCTGCCGCGCGCGACGCCCGCGGCGCCCACTCTGCGGGCGCTCTGGCCGAGCAGTCCGGCCAGTCGCCCGAGCAGGCGGCCGCGGGTCTCGCGGTCCATGTCCTCGTCGGAGGTGAGCCTGCCGATCAGCTCACCCAGCTCCGTGGAGCCGTCGCCGCGCGCCGGCTCCACCTCGCCGCGACGCGGTTCGTCCTCTCCCGTCACCCGTCCTCTCCCGTCACGCGGCCACTCCCGGTCACCTGGCGGCGACCGCCGGTCAGGCGGCGCATTCGCGGCAGACCGGCTGACCGTTCTTCTCGGTGGCCAGCTGGCTGCGGTGGTGCACCAGGAAGCAGCGCGTGCAGGTGAACTCGTCGGCCTGCCGGGGGACCACCCGGAAGGTGAGCTCCTCGTTCGACAGGTCGGCGCCCGGCAGCTCGGCGACCTCGCCGGCGTCCAGGTCCTCGTCGATGATGCTGGCGGCCTTGTCGGCGCGCCGGGCCTGGAGCTCCTGGAGGCTGTCCTCGCTCAGGTCGTCGTCTGTCTTACGTGGGCTGTCGTAGTCGGTCGCCATCTTCTATCTCCATCCCCCTCAGTGCTTTATGCGCCCCGTCGCGCGGATCTAACGCACGGGGGGCCGTTCTTGTGCCCGATCCGGGCGGGAAATTCTGTCACGTTTGGTGACCTGCGACACACGAGGCGCGACCGTTCCCACGAGTGACTCCCGTCACCCGACTCATTCCTCGCACTGTGTCTTCGGTCACACACCCGCCGGATGCCACGGCCCCGTAGGGGGCCGGAGCACCTGCCGGGGATCCCGCGGCGGCGGGGATCATATCGGTCCCGGGAGGGTTGTGCGCACCGACCGGCCGGGCGCGGCGGGACGGCCCGATCCGGCTGCCGGAACACCGAACCGGACGCATCAGTGAAACGTCTGAACTAACGCGATATCGTGCCCGCCTGAGGTTGGGGGCGGGCCCCCTGCGGGGGTCAGCCCGGCGATCGCCGGCAGGGGACCCCCGCAAGCGGGTCCGGCGCACAATGTCGCAGACATCACTGCGGGTCAATGGAGGGTCAGATGCCGGATGCCGCTCCGCTGGAGCCGGGCGATCCTAGGGCACTCGGACGGTACGAGGTCATTGGACGACTGGGCGCCGGGGGCCAGGGCGCCGTCTTCCTGGGCAAGGCGCCCAACGGGGAGTACGTCGCCGTCAAGCTGCTGCACGCGCAGATGGCGAACGATCCCGCCGCGCGTGCCCGGTTCACCCGCGAGGTGGCGGCGGCGCAGAAGGTCGAGCCCTTCTGCACGGCGCGGGTCCTGGAGGCCGACGTCCAGGGCGACCAGCCCTACGTCGTCAGCGAGTTCATCGACGGGCCGTCCCTGCACGACGTGGTCGCGCACGACGGCCCGCGGAGCGCGGCGGAGCTGGAGCGGCTCGCGATCGGCACGGTGACCGCGCTCGCGGCCATCCACGAGGCCGGGATCGTGCACCGCGACTTCAAGCCGAACAACGTCATGCTGGCCGCGGACGGCCCGCGCGTCGTCGACTTCGGCATCGCGCGGACGGTCAACTCGCAGGAGAGCGCCGTCACCGCGACGGGCATGGTGGTGGGCACGCCGGGCTACCTCGCGCCCGAGCAGCTCACCGGCGCGCCCCTGACACCGGCGGTCGACATCTTCGCCTGGGGCGCGACCATGGTGTTCGCCGCCACCGGGCAGTCGCCGTTCGAGGCCGAGACGCTGCCGGTCATCATCAACCGGATCCTCAACGAGGAGCCCGACCTGTCGGCGCTTCCCCCGGGCCCGGTGCGCGACCTGGTCGGGCGCTGCCTGTCCAAGGACGCCGGCCTGCGCCCCCCGGCGGCGCAGCTGCTGCTGAACCTGCTCGGCCACGTCGGCGCCGCGCCCGCGAACCAGGGCGCCGGGCAGGAGGACCTGCTCAACCAGGGCACCCGGATCGCCTCGCAGCTTCCGCCGCCGCCCCCGGTGCCGCCGGCGCCGCGGCCCCAGCCGCGGCAGCAGCCGATCACCCCGCCGCCGATGCCGCTGCACCAGGGCGGGATGGGCGGGATGGGCGGCCCGGCCACGCCGCCGCCGCAGCCGATCACGCCGCCGCCGATGGCGATGTACCAGGGCGGGGCGATGCCGCCGCAGACGCCGCCGCCGATGCAGATGCCGCCCGGCCCGCCGGGGCCGCAGTACGGGCCGCCGCCGAAGCAGTCCAGCTCCGCGGGGCCGATCATCGCGATCGGCTGCGGCGCGCTCGCGCTGATCGTGATCCTGGTGGTCGTGGTCCTCGCCATCATCGGCGCCAACAGCGACGACGACCCGCCGACGCCGACCTACTCGCCGCCGAACACCTACACGCCGAGCGAGACGCCGACCACGAGCACCACGGGCGGGCTGCTCGGGAACTTCACCGGCGACGGCAACCAGCCGAACGCCGGGTCGGGCCACACCCGGTTCAACGTCAAGTTCTCCCTGCTCTACTCCAGCGGCGTCGCGACGTACAGCTACCCGTCCGGCGCGCAGGACAACTGCTACACCCGGCTCTCGCTGCTGTCCGGCGACGAGAACAGCTCGAAGATCGAGTACCGGGAGACGCCGATGGCGGGGATGGACCCGAAGGAGTGCGCGTCCGGATACGTCACGTTCATCCCGTCCTCGAGCACCACGATGCGGTGGGAGTGGCGCCAGCTCCAGTCCGAGACGACCGCGACCGCGTACGGGACCGTGTCCAAGTCATGACCGGGACCTCCAGGGCGATGTCCGAGATCTCCAAGGCATGACCGGGGTCGCCCCCCTCCGCGAGGGCGACCCCTCCCGGCTCGGCGCGTACCGGCTGACCGGCCTCCTCGGCGAGGGCGGGCAGGGCGCCGTCTACCTCGGGGAGGACGAACCGGGCCACCGGGTCGCCGTGAAGCTGCTGCACGCGCGCTTCAGCGGCGACCCGAAGGCCCGCTCGCGGTTCGCGGCCGAGGTCGCGGTCGCCAAGCGGGTGTCCGCGTTCTGCACGGCCCGCGTCCTGGACTCCGACGTCGAGGGCGACCGCCCCTACATCGTCAGCGAGTACATCGACGGGCCGGCGCTGTCGCGGGTGCTGGCGCAGGACGGCCCGCGGCGCGGCGCCGACCTGGACCGGCTGGCGATCGGGACGATGACGGCGCTCGCCGCGATCCACCAGGCGGGGGTCGTGCACCGCGACTTCAAGCCCGCCAACGTGCTGCTCGCGCCGGACGGCCCGCGGGTGATCGACTTCGGCATCGCGCGGGCGCTGGACGCCACCGGGACCATGTCGAGCACCGCGGTCGGCACACCCGCCTACATGGCGCCGGAGCAGATCTCCGGGGCGCGGGTCGGACCGGCCGCCGACGTGTTCGCGTGGGGCGCCACGATGGTCTATGCGGCGAGCGGGCGGCCGGCGTTCGGGCAGGACTCGATCCCCGCGGTGATGCACCGCATCCTGAACATGGCGCCCGACCTCGGCGAGCTTCCCGACCCGCTCCGCGGAATCGTGGCCGACTGCCTCAGCAAGGACCCGGCGCTGCGCCCCGCCTCCCAGCAGGTCCTGGCGCACCTGCTGGCGCTGGCCGGAAGCCTGCCCCAGCCCGTCGGTCCGCGCGGCGGCGAGGACGCCGTGATGCTCACCCAGGGCGCCCGGACGGCTGCCGCCGAGTCCGCACGGCTGCGGACGCAGACGCCGCCGGTCCCGACGCCTTTCCAGGCCGGGCCTTCCATGGCGCAGACGCCGCCGCCCATGCCCGGCCCGACGTGGCCCTCCCCCACTCCACCGCTCAACGGGAACACGCCCCCGACGTGGGCGTCCGTCTCCGCGCCAGGGGTCGACTTCACCAAGCCGTCCGGTACCCGCAGGAAGCCCGGCATCGGCGTCCTCGCCGGCGTCGGCGGCGCCGCGCTGGCCGTGCTGACGCTCGCCGCCGCCGTGGCATGGGTCCAGTTCCGCGGAAACGACCGCCCCAGCGCGGAGGACGACGGCGGACGGATCGGCGGGACGCTGCCGGCCATGATGGCGTCGCCGGGCACCGCGAACGGCGAGATCGACCCGTCCCACGCCGTCGCCGGCACCGAGCGGTTCCTCACCAAGCAGCTGTTCACGGGCCTCACCGAGGTCGGCGCCGACGGCGTCGCGCGCAACCGGCTCGCCACGGCGGTCAGGCCGGACGCGCAGTGCCGGACGTGGAGCATCACGATCAAGGGCGGGACGACCTTCAGCGACGGCGAACCGGTCGACGCGGAGGCGTTCGCGCGCGGCTGGGCGCGCAGCGCGGCGGAGAAGACCGGCGCCGGGTCCTACCTGATGAACGACATCGAGGGGTACGCCTCGGTGGCGAGCGCCGGGAGCGGGGAGCTGCCCGGCGTCAAGGCGATCTCGGCGACATCGCTGGTGGTCACGCTCACCACCCCCAACTGCGACTTCGCGGCCCGGCTGTCCGAACCGGCGTTCATGCCCGCTCCGCGGACGGCGGGCAGGCCCGACGACGCGGCGTTCAACACCCGTCCGATCGGCAACGGCCCGTTCAAGGTGCAGGACTACAGCAAGGACGCGTCGGTCTCCCTCGTCCGCAACGACAGATGGGCGTTCGGCAGGACCAGGCTGGACGGCGTGACCGTGACGCTGAACGGCGACACGACCAAGAACCAGGTCTCCTACGCGGCCGGGCGGGCCGACTGGTACGCGGTCGGCACCGAGGAGATGGCGTCGGTGCCGAGGACGGGTCTGGCCTCCAGTCCCCTGCCGTTCACCCGGATGCTCGTCCCGATCACCGCCCGGGGTCCGATGGCGTCGAAGGACGCGCGGCAGGCCGTCTCCTACGCCCTCGACCGGAGCAAGCTCAGCACGGCGCTCGGCGGCTTCTCCAAGCCCGCGCACGGCATCGTCCCGGTGTCCGTCCCCGGATTCGGCAAGCGGGGCGTCTGCCCGTCCTGCGACGGGACGGACCCTGAGAAGGCGAAGCTGCTGGCCATCCGGGCAGGGCTGCGGCCCGGGACGACCATCCGGCTCTACCACCGCGAGTCGCCCGTCGACCAGCGGCTCGCCGCGGTCGTGGGGGCACAGCTCAAGTCGCTGCTCGGCCTGCGGGTCGAGGAGAAGCGCTACCCCGTCGCCCAGTTCACGAAGTACCGCGACGACGTCATGGCCAAGGACGCGTCGGGGCTGGCCTTCCTGCCCTACGGCCCCGACTACCCGGGCGCCTACACGATGCTGTGGCCGCTCCTGGGCGGCGCCCAGAGCACCGACACGGGGTTCTACAACCTGGGCAAATGGAGTAACGCCTCCTTTAATAGGACGATCTCCCAAGCGCTCACGACCGCGGCGCCGGCCGAGCGCACGGCCCTGTTCCGGCAGGCCGAGAAGACGGCGCTGGACGACATGGCCCTCATCCCGCTCCTGAACGACGCCCGGGTCGCCGTGGTCCGGCCCGGCAAGTACCTCAAGCTGGGGATGGACTACGACGGCGACCCGACCGTGGCGGCCGCCGCGCTGAAGTAGCCGCGGCCGCCGCGCTCAGGTGGCCGCGCTCACGCGGCGGGCGGGAGCCGGACGGTGACGATCAGCCCGCCGCCCGGCCGCGGCACCGCGTAGACGGCGCCGCGGTGCGCCAGCACCACCGAGCGGACGATCGACAGGCCGAGCCCCGCGCCCTTGGAGGACTCGACGCGGTCGGCGTTCAGCCGCCGGAACGGCTCGAACAGCCGCTCCACCTCGTAGGCGGGCACGACGGGCCCGGTGTTCTCGACCTGGACGGTGGCGTAGCCCTCCAGCATGCCGGTCCGGATCCACAGCTCGCCGCCGGACTCGACGTTGTGCTTGATCGCGTTCTCGACGAGGTTGGACACCAGGTGCTCCAGCAGCACCGGGTCGCCGAGCGCCGTCCCGGACGTCAGCTCGGGGTGGACGGCCACGTCGTTGTCGTGGTCGCGGCGCGCCGACTGCTCCAGGACCGCCGCCGCCACCTCCGCCAGGTCGACCGGCGTGCGGGCGGTCAGCTCCCGCTCGCTGCGGGCGAGCAGCAGCAGCCCCTCGATGAGCCGCTCGTGCCGGGCGTTGGTCGCCAGCAGCGTCCGGCCGACGGCGCGCAGGTCGTCGGAGGCCTCCGGGTCGCCGAGCGCCACCTCCAGCAGCGTCCGGTTGATCGCGAGCGGGGTGCGCAGCTCGTGCGAGGCGTTCGCGACGAACCGGCGCTGGGTGTCGAACGCCTGCCCGAGCCGCTCCAGCATCGCGTCGAACGTGTCGGCCAGCTCCTTGATCTCGTCGTCCGGGCCCTCCAGCGCTATCCGCTCGTGCAGCGTGCTCTCCGACAGCCGGCGCGCGGTGGTGGTGACCCGCTGCAGGGGGCTGAGGGCGCGGTCGGCGACGAACCAGCCGAGCACCAGGGTGATGACGCCCACCCCGCCGAGCGCGAGCAGCGACCGCCCGACGAGCTGCCGCATCGTCTGCTCGACGAACTGGCGCTGCAGCTCGGCCGACTCCTCGGCGGAGATGCCGAGCCCGATCACCTTGACGTTGCCGAGGATGTTGGCCATCAGCACCGACATCACGAACAGCAGCAGCGCGCCCGCCATGAAGAACAGCAGCCCGTAGAGCAGAGTGAGGCGCAGCCGCACGCTCATCCGGCCGGGCAGCACGGGCACCTGGCCGAACGGCCCGGCGCCCTCGCCGCGCCACATGCCCTTCGCGGCCGGGTACGGCTGGGGGACCTGCTGCGGGCCCGGGCGCCTCCACCGGCCGCCGCGCCGGGCCCCCGCGTCGCCGGCCTCGCCGGCCACGGCCGTCACGGACGCCGGCTGCGCGGCCCGCGCGCCGTCCCCCGCGGGCGGGTTCGGGCGGGCTCCGTCGTCCTGCGGCCCGCCCGGACGGTTCTGGGGTGCGGTCTCCTCGGTCACAGCCGGTATCCCACTCCCGGCACGGTCTCGATCACCGGGGGGTCGCCGAGCTTCTTGCGCAGCGTCATCATCGTGACCCGGACCACGTTGGTGAACGGGTCGATGTGCTCGTCCCACGCCTTCTCCAGCAGGTGCTCGGAGCTGACGACGGCGCCGTCGGCGCTCAGCAGCACCTCCAGCACCGCGAACTCCTTGCGGGTGAGCTCAACGGGGCGGCCGTCGCGCGAGACCTCGCGGCGGGCCGGGTCGAGGGTGATCCCGGCGCGCTCCAGCACGGGCGGCAGCGGCGCGGCGGCGCGCCGGCCGAGGGCCCGCACCCGGGCGATCAGCTCGGCGAACGCGAACGGCTTGGCCAGGTAGTCGTCGGCGCCGATGGACAGCCCCTCGACCCGGTCGTCCAGCTCCCCCGCCGCCGTCAGCATGATGATCCGCGCCGGGTAGCGCTGCGCCACGAGCTGCTTGCAGACGTCGTCGCCGTGCACCTTGGGCAGGTCGCGGTCCAGCACGATCACGTCGTACTCGTTGACCCCCGCGCGCTCCAGCGCGCCCGCCCCGTCGTAGGCCACGTCCACGGCCAGCGTCTGCCGGCGCAGGCCGGTGGCGATCGCGTCGGCGAGCACGCGCTCGTCCTCGACGACTAGAACACGCAAGGGTCCCCCTTCTGGTCGGGGCACGGCCGGCCCCATGCTTCGAGGATGCACGCGCTTCGCGCATGCTCGCTCCACCGCGTCGAGCCGTTCACCGTGCCCGCTTCAGATATGCCATGGAAGCCGTAAGACGCCCGTAAGCAGGTGTTCCTCTTCTGGTACGCCAGATCGTGATCTCACCGACGCAAGAATCCGCGAAAATTGCACCGGCGGACAGGTTTGACTCAAGCCTAGGCCTGGGTAGGCATGGGCACGATCCGGGAGGAGGCCCATGGGCGAGTTGTCACGCATGATCCAGCAGCGGCTCGACGACGCGTACGCGTCGCTGCGGAGCGCCCACGCGGATGGTGACACCTACCTGGCGGACATTCGCCAGGAGGAGATCGACGACCTGCGCCGGATCGCAGCGAACAACGACATCGGCGTCGAACCGCCCCGCTGCGACTGACCCGCCGTCGCAAGGCGCTGTCCGTGACGGGGAGCCCGGGGCCCGGCCCCGCGCTCCCCGTTTCGGTGCCCACTCCTCCTCGCCGGTCCCGGCCCTCGGCGGGCGCCGTCCCGCGTCAGTCCCTGGTCGGGTCGAGGGGGGCCAGCAGGTCGTGCAGCGCGTCGAAGGTGCCCGGTCCGGCGGCGATGGTCAGCTCGGGGCCCGGGGCCGCGCCGTGCAGGCCCTCGACGCGCCCGCCCGCCTCCCGGACGATCAGCCCGCCGGCCGCGATGTCCCAGGCCTGGACGCCGCGCTCGTAGTAGGCGTCCGCCCGCCCTGCGGCGAGGGAACACAGGTCCACGCAGCACGACCCGCCCCGGCGGATGTCGCGGATGCTCGGCAGCACCCCGGTGAGGACCTCCGCCTGCCGCGCCCGCCGGCCCGCGTCGTAGCCGAACCCGGTGGACACGAGCGCCCTGTCGAGCGGCACGTCCGCGTTGACGCGGAGCTCGCGCGCGCCCGACCTGGTGTGCTGCAGGGCGCCGCCGCCGCGCACCGCCGTGTAGGTCTCGCCGCGGCGCGGGATCTCCACCACCCCGGCGACGGCCTCGCCGTCGACCTCGGCGGCGATGCTCACCGCCCAGTCGGGCAGGTCGTAGAGGTAGTTCACGGTCCCGTCGATCGGGTCGACCACCCAGCGCACGCCGCTCGCGCCGTCCTGGGTGCCGCCCTCCTCGCCGAGGAAGCCGTCGCCGGGCCGCACCGCCCTGATCCGCTCGATGATCAGCCGTTCGGCGGCCCGGTCCATCTGGGTGACGACGTCGGTGGGCGACGACTTGGTCTGGACGACGTCCGGGCCGCCGGCGGGGCGCTTGTCGACCAGCATCCGGCCCGCCTCGCGGGCGGTCGCCGCGGCGAGCTCCAGCAGCTCGTCGGCCAGGCTCATGAGACCTCTTCGAGAAGGTGGCGGGGAAGGGAGGCGAAGCGCGGGTCGCTTCCGGGCGTGGCGGCGCGCACGAACGCGAGCCCGAGCTCGGAGGCCCGTTCCGCGGCCTCGACGTCGAGGTCGTACTTGACCTCCATGTGATCGGAGACGAACCCGATCGGCACCACCGCGACGGCGCGGACACTCTGCCCGTGGAGGTCGTCCAGGTGGTCGGTGATCTGCGGGTCCAGCCACGGCTGGCTCGGAGGCCCGCTGCGGCTCTGGTACACGAGATCCCAGGGCGCGCCGGGGGCCGCCCGCTCCGCGACCGTCTGCGCGGCCGTGTGCAGCTCGGCGGTGTAGAGCTCCTGGTTGGGCTGGGACAGGGGCACGCTGTGGGCGGTGAAGACCAGCCGCGCGCCTTCGGGCAGGCGGCTCAGCGCGTCCTTGGCCGCGTCCACGAACGGGTCGATGAAACCGGGCCGGTCCGCGTAGACGGGGAGCTTGTCGATCTCAGGGGCGCCCGGGACCTCCTCGCGGGCGCGCGCGATGTCGGCGAGGTACTGGTCGTTCGTCGAGTAGCCGCTGTAGGCGGACGTGACGAACGCGGCCGCGCGCCGGATCCCGTCCTCCTTCATCTGCCGGACGGTGTCGGCGAGGTAGGGATTCCAGTTCCGGTTGCCCCAGTACACCGGCAGGTCCACGCCGTGGGCGGCGAGGTCCGCCTCGATCGCGGCCTTGAGGTCGCGGCACTGCTGGTTGATCGGGCTGACCCCGCCGAACAGGAAGTAGTGCTCCCCCACCTCCTCGAGGCGCTCCTTGGGGATGTTGCGGCCCCTGGTGACGTTCTCCAGGAACGGGACGACCTCTTCGGGCCCCTCCGGCCCTCCGAAGGACAGCAGTAGCAATGCGTCGTACGACGTCATGCGTCCATCCAATCAGCCCCGGCCGCGATCACCCGCCAGGGGTGGTCACTCGTAGCGCGCCGAGTAGGCGTTCGCCAGATTGAGGACCTTCTGGACGTACCAGTCGGCGTGGTTGTACTGCCAGACGGCCCGGTAGAGCTGCTTCCCGCCGCGGCCCGCCCCGTTGGCGCACAGGTACTTGGCCGCTCCGGGGATGGCGTCGTAGGGGTTCGTGATGTCGGCCTTGCCGTCGCCGTCGCCGTCCACCCCGTACGCCTTCCAGGTGGAGGGCAGGAACTGCATCGGGCCGAGCGCGCCCGCGCTGGAGCGGCCGGCGTTGCGCCCGTGGTCGCTCTCGACCTGGCCGATCGCGGCGAGGACCGTCCAGGACAGGCCGGGGCAGCTCTTGGCCGCCTGCTTGTAGAGGTCCAGGTAACTGCCGGGCCGGCCGCCGTCGGCGGGCGCCTGGTACTTGGTGTCGTGCAGGTTCAGGACGCTCGTGCCCGGGCCGAGGATCTTGGTCACGGCCTGGACGACCTTGCCGGGGCTCACCCCCGGCGCGTTGACGAGGACCGCCACGTTCGGGACGAGCCCCATCTCCTCGCCGGACTTCCTGCTGACGAGCATGTCGATGCCGGGCAGGCCGAGCGGCCCGGAGCCGCCCATGGTCAGCCTCGGCATCGTCCGCGCCACCACCGGGTACTGGTAGCCGCGGTTGAGCTGCAACTGCTGGGCGGCGGCGGGCGACACGACGAACTGGTTCCCGGCCAGGGCCGCCCACAGGTCGGTCTTCTTCGCCGTACCGGGCGGCGTCCAGGAGCGGAACGCCGAGGGGTCCACGGCGAACGCGTTCACCTGGCGGCCCTGGAGCTGGACGGCGCCGCCCGCGACCGCCGCCACGTCCCTGACCTTGCCGAGCTTCGCGATCCGGGCGATCTTGGCGGCGGGGATCGAGCCGGTGCCGACGGCGAGCACGTCCGGCGGCACGACGCGGCGCAGGGGCGCGACCTGGCCGCCGGTGGCCACGTTGACCGGGTCGCCCGGCCGCACGCTCGGCGGCGCCGCCTCCTGCGGGTCGGTCTTGCCGGGCTTCTCCGTCTTCGTGGTCAGCGCCGCGTAGACGCCGCCGGAGGTGCTGGCGACGGCCAGGACCGCGATGCCGCCGATGAGGAACGGCAGCGCCCTGCCGCCCCGCCGCTGCGGCGCGTTCCTCCCCCGCGGATCCCGCTTCTTCTTCTCGGGCCGCGGCCTCGGCGGGCGGGCGGCGGGCGCCTCACCGCCGGGCGCGCCGGTGCGCGGAGCTGAAGGAGGAGCCACAACATTTCCCCACGAGTGTCGCTACGGACGGTTGACCTGCTGTGGTTACCGGATCGTACGGTATCGCCGACTCTGTGCCCCCGATCGGGCTTCCGAAAAATGTGAACTTTCCTCACGATCGATTCGTGAGTAGAGTCACCGCATGTCCCCAGCGACCAACCAGAAGTGGCAGAACTGGGCGGGAAACCAGCAGGCCGCGCCGCACCGCGTCGCCACGCCGGGCAGCGCCGACGAGGTGGCCGCCGCCGTCCGCTCGGCCGCCGACGACGGCCTCACCATCCGCATGACCGGCACCGGGCACTCCTTCACCGGAGCGGCCGTCGCCGAGGGCGTCCTGCTCCGCCCCACCGCGCTCACCGCGGTCCGCTCCGTCGACACCGCGACGGGCCTCGTCACCGTCGAGGCGGGCCTGCCGCTGCACGCGCTCAACCGCGTCCTGGAGGAGCACGGTCTCGCGCTGGCCAACATGGGCGACATCCAGGAGCAGACCGTCGCGGGCGCGCTGCAGACCGCCACGCACGGCACCGGGCGCGACGCCGCCGGGCTCGCCTCCCAGGTCGCGGCCCTGGAACTCGTCCTGGCCGACGGCACGCTGGTCACCTGCTCGCGCGAGGAGCGTCCCGACCTGTTCGCCGCGGCCCTCGCCGGGCTCGGCGCGCTCGGCGTCGTCACCGCCATCACCTGGCGGACCGTCCCGGCGTTCCTGCTGCGGGCGCAGGAGGCGCCGATGAAGTGGGACGAGGTGCTCGCGCGCGTGGACGAGTTCGACGCCGCCAACGAGCACTTCGAGTTCTACTGGTTCCCGCACACCGAGGGCTGCCTGACCAAGCGCAACAACCGCGTCGAGGGCCCCGCGCAGCCGCTGTCCAAGTTCAAGCACTGGATGGACGACCAGTTCCTGTCGAACACGGTCTTCGGAGCCGTCAACAGGGTGACGCACCGAGCGCCCGCCACGGCGCCGTTCGTGAACGGCATCTCCGCCAAGGCGCTCGGGGCCCGCACCTACAGCGACACCTCGTACAAGGTCTTCACCAGCCCCCGGACGGTCCGCTTCAAGGAGCAGGAGTACGCGATCCCGCGCGAGGAGCTCGTGCCCGCGCTGCGCGAACTGCGCTCCCTGTTCGCCAAGCGGGACTGGCGGATCAGCTTCCCCATCGAGGTCCGGCTGCTTCCCTCCGAGGACGCCTGGCTGTCGATGGCGCACGGGCGCAGGAGCGCGTTCATCGCCGTGCACGTCTACCACCGCGACCCGCACGAGGACTACTTCCGCGGCGTCGAGGACCTCCTGACCGGGTTCGACGGCCGCCCGCACTGGGGCAAGCTCCACACCCGCGACGCCGCCTACCTGGAGAAGGCGTATCCCAGGTTCGGTGACTTCCGCGCCCTGCGCGACGAGCTGGACCCCGACCGCCGCTTCGCCAACCCCTACACGAGCCAGGTCTTCGGCGACTAGCCGCCGGGGGTGGTGCGGGTCTGCGGGTCGGCACCGCCTTGGCCGCCGTCCTGCGGGGCCTGAGTGGTCGTCGGCGCCTGCGGGGTCGTCGGCGCGGTCGTCGGCGGGGCGGTCGTGGGCGCCTGGGTCGGCTGCTCGCTGGGTGCCGACGTCCCGGGAGACGGGGAGCTCGGTCCGCCGGAGGGCGTCCCGTCCGTCGGCGTGCCGCTCGGCGAGTTGCCGGGCTTCTCCGTGGTGCCGCCGGAGGGCGCCTGCGACGGCGTTTCGGCCGGCTGCCTGCTCCCCCCGCCGTCGAAGACCTTGGTGACGGTCAGGCCCTTGCCGCTCGCGCCGCCGACGGGCTTGCCGGTGCCCGCCTCGTAGATCGTGATCCCGCCGAGGACCACCGCGAACACCGCCGCCGAGGAGACCACCAGCGTCACCCAGTGCGCCTTGGCCCACTCGACCGTGCTCTGCCACGCCGAGCGGCGGACGACCTGGCGCACCGCGTCCTCGCCGGCCTCCTCCGCGAGCGAGGCGGCCACCGTCTGCACCGGGTCCAGGCGCGTGGCGCTCGGATCTCCGCCGGGATCGAGCCGCGTGGCGTTCGGGTCGCCGCCGAGGGCCACCGGGTCGAGCCGCGTCGCGTTCGGGTCGCCGGACCACACCGCGGTGCGGGTCGGGTCGGAGCTCCTCGCCTCGTCCGCGGCCCCCTCGGCCGCGTCCCGGCGCCGGACCGCCGACTGCAGGTGCGTCAGCTCCTTGATCTGCGCCCGGCCCTGGTCGAGGTAGTGCTTGCCCACGGCCGACCCCGCCGTGGAGATGACGCTCATCAGCGCCGCACCGATGATCGTCCCGTACACGCCCAGGTAGGACGCCCCCAGCGCGGCGACCGCCGTCGCCGCCGCACTCGCGATCAGCTGCGTCGTGCTCACATCCGGCAGCTTGCGCGGCATCGCCTGACTCACCCCTTTCCTGTTGTTCCCTCTCGCCACGGACACCCCGAAGAGAAACCGATCGGGAGCACGCGGGTGTTCCTGCCCACGACGTGACGCTCGCAACGTCGGATCCGCGGGGCGTTCGCGAGCCCGTCAGGAACGGTGTGGAAAAGGATGGACAAGAATCGCGCAGAGCGCCCCCTCGCCGGTCGCGGCACCGGCAAGCTTGGGCAGGTGCCCTCTTCGACCTCGTGAAGAGGGCTTCGAGAGCGGCGATGTTCGGACATGCCGGGTACGGTGCTGGCAGCAGGTGTGTCCGAAAGAGAGACTCGGGAACCCGGGGGAAGGGCACGCATGCGCCCTCGGTGGGCATCGGACGGCCGACCGGTGAGAGCACGGTCGCGCGGTCCGGCGTCCTCCGTGCCGTCAGGACAGGGCAGGAAGGACACGCATGCAGGAGCTGCGCCTCGTCGCGGTCAGCGAGGACGGTACGTACCTCGTCCTGGCCACCGCGGGCCGAGGCACCCGGTTCACCCTGCCCGTCGACGACCGGCTCCGCGCCGCGGTCCGTGGGCACTTCTCCCGCCTCGGCCAGTTCGAGATCGAAGTGGAGAGTCCCTTGCGCCCCAAGGAGATCCAGGCCCGCATCCGGTCCGGGGAGACCGCGGAGGAGATCGCCGAGTCGGCGGGCATCCCGGTCGAACGCGTCCGCTGGTTCGAGGGCCCGGTCCTGCAGGAACGCGAATACATGGCCCAGCAGGCGCAGCGCGTCGCCGTCCGCCGTCCCGGCGAGTCGACCCCGGGCCCGCCGCTCGGCGAGACCGTCGAGGAGCGCCTCGGCCGCGGCGGCGTCGACCTGGAAGAGGTCGAGTGGGACTCCTGGAAGTGCGAGGACAACACCTGGCGCGTCCGGCTGTCCTTCTTCGAGGGCGGCCGCCCGCACGCCGCCGAGTGGACGTTCGACCCGCGCCGCCGGCACGTCTCCCCGCTGGACGAGGTCGCCGCCCGGCTCACCTCCGTCGAGTGGGACGACGACGCGCTTTCCGACACCGTCACCCCGCTCGTCCCGCGCCGTCCCGCGATGAAGGTCGTCTCCAGCGACCGCGACACCGCGCCCTACGACCGCGGCATCGCCCCCGGCGGCCGCGAGTTCACCGCCCGGGGCCTGCCCGCCGAGCCGGAGCAGCCCGGCGCCCCCGAGCCGCTGCGCGCCGCGGAGCCCCGCGCGTACATCGTCGAGCGCGGCCGCATGGTCGACCCCCGGCCCGCCTTCCGCGAGGCGTCCGAGACGCCGTCGCTGCGCGAGGCCACGCAGCCCGGCCGGCCCGCGCACGGCCGTGAGGCGTCCCGTCCCGGCCCGCCGGCCGAGGACGCGGGTCAGGCCGCACCCTCCGCCGAGACGCCCGCCGACGAGGCCGTCACGCCCGCCCAGAGCGAGGAGCCGCGCGCCGCCGGGGCCGGGACGGCGGAGCCCGCCGAGGCCCCCGCGTCCGCCGAGGGGCACGACGAGAGCGCGGACGCCCTGGCGCACGAGACCGCCGAGCCCGGCGAGACCGCCGAGACGGTCGCCGAGAGCACCGCCGACGAGGCCGCCGCCGAAGCGGCGCGGCCTGCCGAGGACGTCCAGCAGCGGGAAGACGAGGCCGCCGCCTCCGAGGAGACCGAAGCGCTCGACGCGGAGGGCCCCGGAGAGGCTCGGGAAAAGGAGCACGCTTCCGCGGAACCGGCGGAGACGGATCTCCCGGAGCAGGCGCCCGAGGCACGCGACGACCACGAGGCCGACGAAGCGCACAAGGCAGACGACACGCCCGAGGCCGACGAAGCACCAGAGGCCGCGGCGTCCGCCGCGCCTGCCGAGCCGGTCGAGGCCGCGCCGGAGCCGCCTGCCCCGGCCGGGCCCGCCGGGGCCCCGCAGGCGCCTCCCGCCGCCCGGCCCCGGGTCGAGGCCGACGCGCCGCGCGCCCCCGAGGAGGAGCGGGAGGCCGCGCCGGTCCGCAAGCCCGCGCCGCCCCGCGAGCCCGCCGCCGAGAGCAAGCCCGCCGCGCCGCAGCGGCAGCCCGCGCGGCCGCCCGCCAAGAAGAAGCCGGCGGGCCGGCCCGCCATGCCCGCCGCTCAGGACAAGCCGGCCACCGGCTCGCCCGCCGCCGCGGCGGCGGCCGGGGAGTCCCCCGCCGCGCAGCGTCCGGCCCGGCGGCGCAAGGCGAAGGGCAAGCGCGCCTCCGTCCCGTCCTGGGACGAGATCATGTTCGGTGCCCGCCGGCCCGAATAGGCTCGGCGTCGGCACCTGGCGTCCCGTCCAGGAACGGGGTCAGCCACTCGGGCGTGATGGCGGCGGCGAGGGCCACGGCGTCGTCCTCGGACATGTCGGTCGCCGAGCAGCCCCCGTCGCCCGCGCCCACGGCGGCGAAGAGGGTGGCGAGGCCCAGCCTGCGCTGGAAGAGCGTCTGGCGCATCCGCCAGCCGATGACGGCCGAGTGCTCGACGACGACCTGGCGGCGGCGCAGTGAGCCCGACCGCACCGTGAGGCGCTCCCCGTCGGTGGCGTGGCCGAGCTGGCGGTAGCGGTCCAGGCCAAGCGGCACCGCGAGTACGGCCAGGACCGCGCACGCGTAGGCGACCCAGGGCTGTCCCGCGAGGACGGCGAGCACGCCGACGCCGACCGGAGCCGCCATGGCGCGGACGACGCGGCGGCTCCGCGCGGCCGGCGGGTGGGCGGTCAGCGGCCCCGGGACGTTCCCGACGACGCGCGCGGCGAGGGCCTCGGCGGCGGACCGCGGCGCGGCGGGCATCAGCCGCCCCCGCTGGGCGGCGTCCCCGAGCCCGGTGATGAGGGCGCCGAGGCGGGTCACGCCCGCCGCCCGCTCGAACGGGTTGTCGGCGAGCTCGACGCCCCGGAGGCGGCGGCGTTCGAGGGAGACGCTGCGGCGGGTGACGAGGCCGCGCTCGGCGACGACCGACCCGTCCCGCTCGTGGACGGTGAAGTCCCAGTTGAAGAGGGTGAAGGCGATCACCGACATGACGGGCATCGCGATCAGCGTCAGGATGATCAGCGCGAGGACCAGGGCGGTGGGGAGGCCCACCACGTCGTGCCCCAGGCTCTCCACGCGCTCCCGCGTGATGAGGCCGAGGTCGTCGCCGAGGTTGTAGACGGTGCCGAGGAGGCTGCCCGCCAGCGCGAAGGGCGTGAGCAGGTAGGCGCCGCTGAGCGGGGCGTACAGGTACCAGCGCCGGCGCATGCGGCCGAGCACGCGCCGCGGCGGCACCTCGACGTCGCGCGCCAGCAGGACGCCGCGCAGCCGCTCCGCCTCGGCACGGGAGACCGCGTTCAGCTCCCCTTCCCCGCCGTCCGCGCCGGCGTCGATCTGCACGACCGCCAGCCCGAGCAGCCGGTGCGGGAGGGACGCGCTGATGTCCACGCCCCGGATCCGGTCGCGCGGGATGCTCTTGACCGACCGGCCGATGAGCGCGCGCCGGAACTCGATCCGGTCGTCGTGCAGGACGTAGGTGAACGTCACCCAGTTCGCCACGTGGAAGAGAAGGCCGAAGGCCAGCCCCACGAGCGTGAAGTAGAACGCCGTGGACAGCCCGCCCACGAGCAGGCCCGTCGCACCGGCGGCCAGCAGGGCGATGAGCTCGCGGACCGCGCCGACGACGAAGGTGAGCGGGTGCAGGCGTGCGGTCACGTCGCGTCGTCGCGGAGGTCGTGCGCGCGGTGCGCGAGGTCTTCGGCGAGCCGCGTCGCCACGTCCACGGGCAGGCCGGAGACCTCCGAGGAGCCGGCGTGGGAGGCGGTGTTCACCTCGATCGTCGCCAGGCCCAGCATCCGTTCGATCAGGCCCTGCTTGCTGTCGACGGTCTGGATGCGCCCGACGGGCACCAGCAGCCACTCGCGGCTGAACCAGCCGGTGCGGGTGTAGACGACGTCGGCGCTGACCTCCCAGCGGTGGACGCGGTACCGCCACACGGGCGCGACCGCGACCATGAGCAGCCCCGCGCCGCCGACGATGTAGGGCAGCCATCCGATCCGGCCGGTCAGCCAGCCGGGCGGCGCGTCCCAGCCGGCGTCGCCGACCCAGGCGGCCACGCCGAGGGCGAGGCCGAACGCGAGGCCCCACAGCAGCAGGTACTCGATGGCCCAGTGCGCGATCGCGCGGGGCGAGACCCGGTGCTCGGGCGGCCGCAGCCGCGGCGGGTGCGGCCCCCCGCCGTCCCTCCGGCGACCGCGCCGCACCGACGTCACACCGCGAGTCTAGAACCCCGGAGGGGCCCTTCCGCCGTGCCGCGGGCCGGGAACGGCCAAGGAGCGGGCGGCACGATTCCCGGCGCGGCGACGTTTCTGTCAGTAGCGCGTGCGAGATTGTCGGGAGAGCAAGGAGATCCGCTGCGCACGAGATCGTCGGAATCGCGGGTTTGTCAGTGGGGCATGCGAGGTTTGTGGCGTGGTTCACGCCGCCGGCTGTGCTGTGCCCGGGCGGCGTGAAATTCGGATGCACCTGACCCGGACTCCGTCTACTTTTGCTGACTCCCCGGCCGGGGGGCACCGGCGTCCGGCAACCGAGTCCTAGGAGATCCCATGACCTACGCGATCCAGGCCGACGGCCTGGAGAAGCGGTTCGGTGAGACCCGGGCGCTGGACGGCGTCTCCCTCACCGCCGAAGCCGGCACGGTCCTCGGCGTGCTGGGGCCGAACGGCGCCGGCAAGACGACCATGACCCGGATCCTCGCCACGCTGATCGAGCCGAGCGGCGGCACCGCCCAGGTCGGCGGGTACGACGTGGTGAAGGAGGCGCACAAGGTGCGCCAGCTGATCGGGCTGACCGGCCAGTACGCCGGGGTCGACGAGATGCTGACCGGCACCGAGAACCTCGTCCTGATCGGGCGGCTGCTCGGCCTGCCGCGCCGGGAGTCCCGGGCGCGCGCCGCCGAACTGCTCGAGCGCTTCCAGCTCACCGATGCCGCCGAGCGCGCCGCCAAGACGTACTCGGGCGGCATGCGCCGCCGCCTCGACCTGGCGGCGAGCCTCGTCGGGCGCCCGCAGATCCTGTTCCTGGACGAGCCGACCACGGGCCTCGACCCGCGCAGCCGGAACGGCCTGTGGGACATCGTCCGCGGCCTGACCGACGACGGCGTCACCGTGCTGCTCACCACGCAGTACCTGGAGGAGGCCGACCAGCTCGCCGACGACATCATCGTCATCGACCGCGGCCAGGCCATCGCGCACGGCACGTCCGACATGCTGAAGGCCCAGGTCGGCGGGCAGGTGCTGGAGGTCAGGCCGGTCGACGCGGCGGACGTGGCCGCGGTGGAGCGGATCGTCGGGGAGCTGGCCGAGGCCGTCCCGGAGGTCCGCGACGACCTGGTCAGCGCGCCGATCACCGACCCGCAGCTGATGCCGGCCGTGGTCCGCCGCCTCGACGAGGCGGGCGTCGCCGTCGGCGAGCTGTCGCTGCGCAAGTCCAGCCTGGACGAGGTGTTCTTCGCCCTCACCGGCCACCACACCGACGACATCGACGCCGAGGCCGGCGAACTGGAGAAGCAGGCCGACAAGGAAGGTGCCTCCGCATGACCACCGCGACGCTCGCGCCGCAGGAGCTGTCCAAGCGGGTCGCGCCCGCCACGGCCCTGCGCAACACGGTCACGCTGGCCTGGCGCAACCTCGTCCAGATCAAGCACAACCCGATGGAACTGCTCGACCTGTCGATCCAGCCCATCATGTTCGTGCTGCTGTTCGCCTACGTGTTCGGCCCGCCGATGAAGGGCAGCGTCGAGGCGTACCTGCCGATCGTGATCCCCGGCATCATCGCCCAGAACGCCCTGTTCGCCGGGATGAGCACCGGATTCGGGCTGAACACCGACATCACCAAGGGCGTGTTCGACCGGTTCCGGAGCCTGCCGATCGCGCGCAGCGCCCCGCTCGCCGGGCGGATCATCGCCGACACCGTCAAGCAGGCGTGGTCGATGACGATCCTGCTGCTGGTCGGGTTCGCGATCGGCTTCCGGGTGGAGACCAACGTGCTGGCGGTGGGCGGCGCGTTCCTGCTGCTGCTGGCCTTCGCGATCCTGTTCTCCTGGACGTCGGTCTTCATCGCGATGAAGGTCAACGAGCCGGAGAAGGTGCAGATCTTCGGCTTTGTGGTGATCTTCCCGCTGAGCTTCCTCAGCACCGCGTTCATCCCGTCCACGAAGGGCATCCCCGGCTGGCTGGCGTTCTGCATGGACAACAGCCCGGTGACCCAGCTCGTGGAGGCGATGCGCGGCCTGCTGGTCGGCGGCCCCGTCCTGCAGCACGCCTGGATCGCGCTCGCGTGGGGCGTGGGCATCTCGCTGGTGTTCGCCCCCCTGTCCCTGCGCGCCTTCAAGCAGCGCGCCTGAGAACCGGGCCTGGAAACGGGGAACGCCCCGGCGGTCGGGTGACCGCCGGGGCGTTCTTGGCGAACCGAGGTGCGTTCGACCGGGTCAGGCCGCGTTCTGGTCGGCCTTCGCCTTCGCCTTGGCGTCGTCGAGGGCCGCGAGCTGGAAGTCGGCGCGCGGCTGCTCGATGGTCGCGAGCGAGACGGTCTCGCGCTTGAGGAACAGCGCGAGCGTCCAGTCCGCGATGACGCGGATCTTGCGGTTGAAGGTCGGGACCATCGCACCGTGGTAGCTGCGGTGGAAGAACCACGCGGGCCAGCCCTTGAGCTTGATGCCGAGGGGGTTGGCCACGCCCTTGTGCAGGCCGAGGCCCGCGACGGCGCCGAGGTTGCCGTGCACGTACGGCTTGAGGGTCTTGCCGCGCAGCGACCGGACGATGTTGTCGCCGAGCAGCTTGGCCTGCCGGACGGCGTGCTGGGCGTTCGGCGGGCAGAACTGGCCGTCCTCGGTGAGGTCCGGGATCGCGGCGTTGTCGCCCGCGGTGAACGCGCGGACGAGGCCCTCGATGGTGAGGTACTCGGTGCCCTTCACGCGGCCGCGCTCGTCCAGCGGCAGGTCGCCGTGCCGCACGACCGGCGACGGCTTGACGCCCGCGTTCCACACGAGGGTGCCGGCCGGGAAGCTGCTGCCGTCCGACAGCTCGATCTGCCCGTCCACCGCCGACTGCAGGAAGGTGTTCATCTTCACGGCGATGCCGCGCCCGCGCAGCTGCTCGGCGGTCCACTTGCCCATGTCGGGGCCGACCTCCGGCAGGATGCGGCCGGTCGCCTCGACCAGGATGAACCGCAGGTCCTGCGGGGTGACCTTGCGCATGTACTTGGTCGCGTCGCGGGTCATGTCCTCGAGCTCGGCGACCGCCTCGACGCCGGCGAACCCGCCGCCGACGAACACGAAGGTCAGCGCCTTGCGGCGCAGCTCGACGTCGTCGGTCGACTCGGCGATCTCCAGCTGCTCCAGGATGTGGTTGCGCAGGTGGATGGCCTCGCCGACGGTCTTCAGGCTGATGCCGTTCTCGGCGAGCCCGGGGATCGGCAGCAGCCGCGGCACCGCGCCGGCCGCCATGACCAGGTAGTCGTAGGAGATCCGCTCGGGCGGCCCGGCCAGGGGCTGGACGATCGCCCATCGCTCGTCGTGGTTCAGCTCGGTGACGCGCGCCTTGCGGACGGTGCACTTCGGCAGCACCCGGCGCAGCGGGACGACGACGTGCCGCGGGGAGATGTTCCCGGCGGCGGCCTCGGGCAGGAACGGCTGGTACGTCATGTACGAGTTGGGGTCGACGACGGTGACCCTGACCTCGCCCCTCCTCAGCTCCCGCTTCAGCTTCTTCTGCAGGCGAAGAGCGGTGTACATGCCCACATAGCCGCCACCCACGATGAGGATGTGGGGAGCGCCAGGGGTTCCCTCGGCGGTCCTGGCCATTGCGGCCCTCCAATGTCACGGTCGGCTTGTGAAGACATTCACAAACTAGCGGATGGAACGTGCCCTTCACCAACCAGGAACCAGGAAAGAACCGATGAACTTCCCGTGCGGGTAAACGAAGGGCCCGTATCGGGTGTGAAACCCGCCACTCCTTCCCCAAACACGGGATGGAACGGGGCAAAGTACGCATGACGAACGTCACAGGCCGCCCTGCCGGACGGCGCCTCCCCGGGGCGCGGCGAACCGCCCGTCCCACCCCCGAGAAAGCCCTATGGTTGGGGCGGACGAGGAAGGGGGCGCCGGCGGCGGGACGCACGCGGCCGAGAACCGGGGGCCGAGACGACGGCGGCCCGGCGGCGCGCGGCGTACGATCTCGCCCTGGAGCGTATCGATGATGAGCAGAGACCGGCGTTCGATCATGGCCGCGGCGGGCGCCCTCGCACTCGCCGGGGCGCTCAGCGGCTGCGGGCTGATCGGCCAGCCGGAGAACGAGAGCGCCGAGCTGTCGGAGTGGTTCACCGTGACCAGCCCGGTCTTCCGCGATGGGCGGGAGTTGCCCCCGAGATACGGCTGCACGACGTACCCTGGCGGGCAGGGCAAGACCCCGCCGCTCCGGTGGTCGGCGCCCGCCGGGACCAAGTCGTTCGCGATCGTGATGGACGACCCGGACGCCTCCGGCGGCGCCAAGGTCCACTGGGTGATCGCGGGCATCGACGGCACCGTGAACGAGCTGGTCGAAGGCGCCCGGCTGGACGGGACCGTCGTGGGGTTGAACACTGGCAAGAAGGCGGGCTACGCGCCCCCGTGCCCGCCCAAGGGAGAGAAGCATCGGTACCGGTTCAGCATCTACGCGCTGGACGATCCGGCACCGTTCAAGAACGGCGCGGCTTTGAAGGACTCGCTCCCCGCGATCGCCAAGCACACGGTGGGCCGCGGGCGGATCACCGGGAACTTCGGCGGCGAGCAGGCGCGTTGACCGTGGAGCCTGAGAGCACAGGGTCAGGGCGGGGCCCCTCAGGGGGCGGAGCTGTCAGGGGTGTGCGGATCGGCGGAGTTGGCCGATCGGCACGCGCCGTGTGAGGGTAAATGTGCGCGAAGGGTGTGACAACGGTCATAGCGGTCGGACAGAATCGGGGTAAGCCAAGGCGGCGGAAACCCGTGACTATCCGGACGCTGGCGACAATCGGGACGGACCCGCGGTCCGCGCTGGCGACTCTCGCCGGGCCAAGGCATTGGGTGGTGGCATGACTTCTTACATCGTGGTCTTCGGCCTCATTGTGGTCGTCGTCCTCGTGGTCGTCCTCGTGGCCCTCGGCCTGCGAGCCAGCAGAGCGGGAGGCGATGACGACGACGACTGGATGGACGACGAGCCGCAGAAGCAGCCGCGCGGCCGCCGAGGAATCCCCCCGCCGCAGGAGCCGATGGGCGGCCCGGACGAGTACGGCCCCGGCTACGACGAGGGCTACGACGGCGGCTACGACCGCGCGCCCGAGCCCGTCCCCGACCGCCGCGTCGCCGGCGGCGGAGGCGGCCCGCTCGCCGCTCCCACCTCCGGCCCGCCCCCGTCCGCCCCGCCTCCCCCGCCGCCGGGCCACGCGTCCGACGAGATGGAGGACGACGACTACTGGGCGACGATCACCTTCGACAAGCCCAAGTTCCCCTGGCAGCACGACGAGGGCGGCGCGCGGCAGGAGCCCGACCCGGCCGCCGACCCCCTGAACGCGCCGCAGGCCCCTCCGCCCGAGCAGCCGGCCGTCGAGCCGCCCGGCCTCACCCAGCCCGTCTCGCTGGGCGCCGACGGCACCGTCCTCAACGGCCTCGGCGGCGGGACCGGCCCGCAGCAGGCTCCCCAGGGCCCCGGCGGCTTCCAGGGCGGCTCCCCGTTCCCGGGCAACGACCCGGGCGCGACGTCGCTCGACCCCATCCCGGCCGACCTGGCCGGGCCGGGCGGCTCCGGCGTCCAGGGCCCCTTCGGCGGCCCCGGCGCGCCCGACCAGCCGGTGTACGGCGGCCAGGAGCCCCAGCCCGCGTACGGCGCCGCCGACTACGGCCCCGGCGACTCCTCCTACGGCGGCCAGGACCAGTACGGGAGCCAGGACCAGTACGGCGGCCAGGACCAGTACGGCGGAGGCCAGGACCAGTACGGCGGCGACCAGCCGCAGTACGGCGTCCCCGAGCAGCCGCAGTACGGCACCCAGGAGCCGTCCTACGGCGACTACACCTCCGACCCGCTCGGCGGCGGCCGTCCGGCCGCCGGCCCGCCGCCCGGAGGCCGCCAGGACTACGACATGCCGCTCGGCCCGTCCGGTCCCGGCGGGGCCCTCGGCGGCGACCCGCTCGGGCTGCCCCTCGGCCGTCCCGAGGAGCCGCCGGCGCCGCCCGCGCCGCCGGCCCCTTCCGCGCCCGCACCGGCGTCGCACGGCGGCCCCGGCGGAGGCTCCGACACCGACGGCCACAAGCTCCCGACCGTCGACGAACTGCTCCAGCGCATCCAGTCCGACCGCCAGCGGTCGACGGGCCCGGCGCCGTCGTCCGACCCGGGCGGCTCCTACGGCGGCTCCCTGAACGACCCGCTGAGCGACCCGCTGGGCACCGGCTCGTACGGGACGAGTTCTACCGGCGCGCCGAGCACTGGCAACACCGGCCCGTGGCCGGCGCCGTCCGGCGGTCAGGGCGGCTATGACCCGGGAGCCGGGTCCGGCCAGGGCTACGACTCCGGGATGGGCGCTCCGTCCGGGTACGGGCAGGGCCAGCAGAGCGACGGCTACCCGACCGCCCCGGCCTACGGCGACTCCCAGCGCTACGACGACCCGCTCGGCGGGTTCGGCGGAGGCGGCGGCGAGAGCGGCTCCGGCGGCTCCGGCGCCTACGGCGACTTCAGCGGCAGCAGCTACAACGGCGGAAACGACCCGCTGGCGGCGCCGCACGACCAGGGCACCGGCGGCTACCCCGACCCGAACGCCACGCAGGCGTACGGGTCGGGCTACTACGGCGGCACGCCCCAGCAACAGCAGCAGGGCGGCGGCTACCCGCAGGGCGGCCAGCAGAACGACAACCCCCCGTACGGCTCCCGCCAGCAGGCCGACGACTGGGAGAACTACCGCCGCTGACCACCGCGCGTTCTACCCGCGCATCCGACCCGCACAATCGACCCGCACAGTCGACCGAGGGCCGCCGGATCCGTCCGGCGGCCCTCGTCTTGTCGGGGCCGAGCACCGCCGGTTCTGATTGAATACGTTGTGTGACTAAAAAGCCACCGAGCGTGTCCACCGTGCGGCGCGACCTGCTCGCCTCGTTCGTCGTGTTCCTGGTCGCGATCCCGCTCTCGCTGGGCATCGCCGTCGCCTCCGGCGCGCCCGTCGCGGCCGGGCTGATCGCCGCGGTCGCCGGCGGCATCGTCGCGGGCCTGATCGGCGGCTCGCCGCTCCAGGTCAGCGGCCCGGCCGCCGGGCTGACCGTGCTGGTCGCCGGCCTCGTGCAGACCTACGGCTGGCGCGCCACCTGCACGATCACCATGCTCGCCGGGCTGGTGCAGATCCTGCTCGGCGCGAGCCGGGTCGCGCGCGCCGCCCTCGTCGTCTCCCCCGCCGTCGTGCACGGGATGCTCGCCGGGGTCGGCATCCTGATCGTCCTCGCCCAGGTGCACGTGGTCCTCGGAGGCAGCCCCCAGGAGTCGGCCGTCACGAACCTGCTGGAGTTCCCCGGGCAGCTCGCGCGGCCGCACACCCAGTCCGCGCTCGTCGCCGGGCTGACGGTCCTCGTCGTGCTGGGCTGGTCCCGGCTGCCGCGGATCGCGGCGTTCCGCCTCGTTCCGGGCCCGCTGCCCGCCGTCGTCCTGGCCACCGCCGTCGCGTGGGCCCTCGACTGGCGGGTGCCGCGCGTCGACCTGCCGTCCTCGCTGCTGGACGACTGGAGCACGCCCGTCATGCCGCAGGGGACGCTGTTCGGCATCACCGGCGCGGTCCTCTCCGTGGCGCTCGTGGCCGCCGTCGAGTCCCTGTTGTGCAGCGTCGCGGTCGACCGCGCGCGGCCCGCCGGCGTCCCGCCCGCCGACCTCGACCGCGACCTGCTCGGCCAGGGCGCCGCGAACGCCGTCTCCGGCGTGCTGGGCGGCCTGCCGGTCACCGGCGTGATCGTCCGCAGCACCGCCAACGTCGAGGCGGGCGGCCGCACCCGGCTGTCCCCCGTCCTGCACGGCGTCTGGGTCCTCGTCCTCGCCCTGGCCTGCGGGCCGCTCATCGAGCAGGTCCCGCTGGCGGCGCTGGCCGCGCTGCTGGTCGTGCTCGGCGTCCGGCTGGCCGACCTGTCCCGGGTCCGCGACCTGCGCCACCACCGGGAGGCGCCGGCCTACTTCGTCACCCTCGGCGGCGTCGTGCTGTTCGGACTCGGCGAGGGCGTCCTGCTCGGCGTCGGTGTCATGGCGGTGCTGGCCCTGCGCCGGCTGACCCGGCTCTCGGTCCGGACGGAGCAGCTCGTCCCCGACCCCGCGGACGCCCTCGCCCCGCCCCGCTGGCACGTGGTCGTCGAGGGCACGTTCACCTTCCTGGGCGTCCCCCGCGTGGCCCGGGCGCTCCAGCGGATCCCGGCGGACGGCAGCGTCGATCTGGACCTCAACGTCGACTTCATGGATCACGCAGCGTTCGACGCCGTCCACCGCTGGCGGCTGGCGCACGAACGCCAAGGAGGGAGGGTCGACATCGACGAGGTACATGAGGCTTGGTATGAAAGAGCTGTGACAGGCGATATGTCCCAACCGGCAAAGACTCCGCTCCCTGCCCGCTGGTGGGCGCCGTGGTCGAATCGGCGGCGGCGCTCCGAGACCGAGCTCGACGCACCCGAGATGTCCCCCGCGGACGTCCTGCTGAACGGCGTCCGCGAGTACCACGGGCGCACGGCCCGGCTGGTCCGGCCGATCATGGCCGAGCTCGCGATGGAGCAGAAACCGCAGCACCTGTTCATCACCTGCGTCGACTCGCGCATCGTGCCCAACATCATCACCGCGAGCGGCCCCGGCGACCTGTTCATCAACAGGAACGTCGGCGCCCTGGTGCCCCGGCACGGCTCCCGCACGCCCGACGACTCCGTCGCGGCCACCGTCGAGTACGCCGTCAACGTCCTGGACATCAAGACGATCACGGTCTGCGGCCACTCCAACTGCGGTGCGATGGCCGCGCTGCTCGCCGGCGGCGCCGAGGTCGAGCACCTCGAGGGCCTGTCCCGCTGGCTGAAGCACGGCAACCACAGCCTCGCCCGCTTCCTGGCCGAGAAGCCGTCCGGCGACGAGCAGCCCCTCACCCGCCTCTGCAAGATCAACGTGATGCAGCAGCTCGACAACCTGCTGACCTATCCGTGGCTCCGGGAGCGGGTCGAGGCCGGCGAGATCGAGCTCGTGGGCCTCTACCTGGACCTCGGCACCGCCACCGTCGAGGTCTTCGACCAGGCCGGCGGCGGCTTCGCCCCCGTCCTGGACGAGGCCCCGCAGCCCGGGTCCCTCACGTGAAAGCGCGGGTCGTCCCCGGCCGGACGACCCGCGCCCAAGCTTCCTACCAGCGCCCGACGAGCTCCTCGTCGCCGCGCCCGTAATCCCGCACGTACATCCCCGTCACACGGCGCGCCCGGCGCGAACGCCGGTCCGACGCCGGAAGGAACAGCGCGTCGCGCCGGCTGGCGCGCGAGAAGTCCCACAGGTACACCAGGCTGCCCAGCATCCCGGCGACCACGATGGCCACGAACACGATGACGATCACCATCGCTCCTTTCCACGGGGCTCAGCACCCGGCCCCGCCGCCGTCACCGATCAGGGCGATCAGCTCTTACCCGAACGGTAAGCGCCCCGTATGAAACCCTCTGTGTCGTGTGACCCGTTTCAAGAGAGTCTCCGTCCCCACCTCACCACCACGGGAAATCACACACGGGGACGGCCGGCCCGCCTCCGGCCTCAGCCGATCGTCAGGCGGTACGAGCCGCGGGCGCAGCCGGTGACCCGCCAGCCGCCCTCGACCCGCCGGGTCTCGATGCGGTCGACGCCGGATCCCGCGGGGACGGGCCGGTCCTCGCCGGGCACCCAGACGTCCAGGTCGCAGGCGCCGCCCGACGCCCTCCCAGTGAGGGCGAACTCCCGGGGCCCCGCGGCCTTCTCCCCCGGCCTGCCGCCGGGCACGGAACGCAGGGAGATGAGGACGCCCGGGGCCGCGCGCGGGTAGGCGCGCGAGATCTCCTGGACGGCCACCGCGTCGCGTGGCAGGAACCGTCCCGTCGCGCAGTCGAGGTTGTTCAGTCCGTTGCCGGTCGGCTCGACGCCGTTCTGCGGATCGCCGCACGCCTGCTTCCACACCCAGAACGCGCCGCCGAGCCGGTCGTCGTCCTCCTGGCGGGCGTACCGGCGCAGCTTCCCGGCCACCGCGCCGTCGTCCCCCCAGTAGCCCCATTCGCCGCTCCATACCGGCATGTCGCGGGCGGCCCGCCGGGCAAGGACGAACCCGTGCTCGACGGAGGTCATGACGGGCAGGCCGAGCGAGGCGTCCATGGTGATCGACTCGGCGTACAGGTGGGGTGCGAAGACGATGTCGGGATCGGAGGTGAAGGAGCCGCGCGGCAGCGCGTCGAACCCGGTCCCGGACCAGAAGATGCTCGGCTCGACGAACAGCGGATGGGGCCGGGTCTCGGCGGCGCGGACCGCCCGCAGGACGCGGTCGTAGAACCGGCCGAGCAGCAGCGTCGAGGTCAGCGGCGCCTGCTCGCCGAAGCCCGGTTCGTTGAGCGGGTCGAACCCGGCGACCGCGGGATCGGCGCCGACGCGTGCGGCGAGCATCCCCCACGCCTTCACCAGGCGGCTCTGCACGCCGTCGCGGTCGTAGTAGAAGTTGGTGAACGCCCGGTTCCCCGCAGGCGAGATGTCGCGCCCGGTGAACTGGCAGCGGGGCGCGCCGTCGGTCTTGGTGGCCCATGCGGGCGCGCCGTCGTAGCCGTCCATCCTGGACGTGCCGAGGGGGCAGGAGGTTCCGGCCGGGGTGGGCGCCTTGCTCCAGCCGTCCTGATGCATGTCGATCACCGTGTACAGCCCATGCCGCTTCGCCCAGGCCACGGCCTGGTCGATCTGGCGCAGGTAGCCCTCGTCGTACTGGGCGGGGCGCGGTTCGATCCGCGACCACGAGACCCCGAGGCGCACCACGTTCAGGCCGAGCGCGGCCATCTGCGCGAAGTCGTCTTCGCTGAGCGGCAGTACGGCCGGGACGCCCGGGCGCGGCGCGTAGAAGTCGACCAGCTGGTTGACGTTCACCCCGCGCAGGAGAACCTGCCGCCCCGCACCGTCGACGATGCGGGGCCGCTTTCCCCGGACGACCCGGAGCGGCGACAGCTCCGTCCCGCGGGCGGCGGCCGGACCCGCGGCGGCCGGCGTACGGACGGCGGGTGCCGGCCTCGGCCGCGCGAAGGCCACCACTCCCGCGGTACCGGCCAGGACGACCGCCGCGAACAGGGCGAATGCCGGGACCGTCCGCTTCACCGGCCGGCGGAGAGCGCCGCGGGCGGCGAGGAGGGCGAGCAGAGCGGGCAGCCATCCGAAGGCGATGCCGAGCGACGCGCCTTCGGCGAGCCTGACCCACAACGCGGCCGGCGTCTGCAGCGGAGCGCCGGGCCCGTCCAGGATCACGAGCCCGGCGACCTGGACGGCGCCGAGCACGACGCCCGCCCACATCGCGGCCAGCCACCCGCCGAGGAAGGCCCCGGCGGCCCCGCGGGAGCGGCGTGCGAAGGTCCGCTGGGTGCGGGCGAGCGCGAGGAGGAGGACCAGCAGGCCGGCGGCGAGCCCGGCCGCTCCGCCCTGCGGGGACGCGGACGGCAGCCCGTGCGGCAGATCGCGCGACCAGTGCGACGCGATCCATGGTCCGGTCACGGCGACACCCGCCACGCTGACGGCCGCCAGCGGCCAGTGCGCCCGGTGCGCGGGCTCCCTGCCGCCGCGCTCCCCCGTCCGCCAGGGCAGGGTCGCCGCCGCGGGGACCAGCCCGTATAGGGCCGCCTTCGGAACGGTGAAGCTCGTCGCCCACAGCACGTCCGCGACGTTCGGCCCGGGTGCGGTCGCCGCCACCGACATGACGGCCTTCGCGACCACGGCGGCCAGGACGAACCCCGCCCAGACCGTCGCGAACCGCGCCCGCCGTCCCAGATGCCCGAAGGCCGCGGTGACCAGCGCCGTGCCAAGGAGCAGCAAGGGAACGTAGACCACCAGGGGTACGGCCTGCCAACGGGTGGCGGGGATCCAGCGGCCGGGCGTCCCCAGCAACGCGAAGTACCCGACCGGGTCGATCAGCGCCCCGCCGAGGACGAGCATCAGGACGGCACCCACGACCGTCGGCACGAGCCGCCGCGAACCCATGCGATCTCCTAGCACCGGGGAACGTCAAAATACATGAACAAAACTCATGTTTGCCAGACCCCCGCTCGGAGAGCGAGCACCCGTCAGCGATCCGGTCGAGCGAGGAACCTCCGGAAGCTCACGCGGACCCGAGGCTGAGCGGATCAATGAAGGATGCGCGGGAGGTGTCGACGCACGGCCCCGACCACCCCCGGCACGGCGGGACTCAAGCACACGGCACCCAAAAATGAAAAGTATTCACTTTCGGCGCCCCGTCTGGTACTGATCTTGTGCAGACCCAAAGGCACTTCTCCCCCAAGGTGTGACGAATGCCCCTCCCCCGCCTCCGCGCCGTGCTCGCGGTACTGTCGGTCGCCCTGCTCGTGGCGCCGACGCCGTCCGCGGCCGCGGGCGACACCCCGGTCGTGGACGTCGGCGCGACCGGTGCACCGTTCACGGGCACCACCGCCGGCGGGCAGGTGCGCGGATACCTCGACGCGCACAGCCATCTGATGTCCTACCTGGGCTTCGGCGGGTCGCTGATGTGCGGTGAGACGTTCGATCCGGGCGGTCCGGCCGCCGCCCTCGAGGACTGCCCGGACCACAGCCCGAACGGCGTCCCCGCCTGGTTCGAGAACTTCACCCGCAAGGGCACCCCGATCGGCTCCCACGACACCACCGGGTGGCCGACGTTCAGGGACTGGCCGGCCCGCGACTCGTACACGCACCAGCAGGCCTGGTACAAGTGGGTCGAGCGGTCGTGGCGGGCCGGGCAGCGCGTCCTGGTGAACCAACTCGTCGACAACCGGACGCTCTGCGAGATCTACCCGCTGAAGAAGTACCCGTGTGACGAGATGGAGACCATCCGGCGCCAGGCCGCGGCCACCTACGCCCTCCAGGACTTCGTCGACCGCGAGAACGGCGGCGCGGGCAAGGGCTGGTTCCGCGTGGTGACCAGCCCGCAGCAGGCGCGGCGCGTCATCGAACAGGGCAAGCTCGCCGTCGTGCTGGGCATCGAGACCTCCGAGCCGTTCGGCTGCCGCGAGGTGTACGGCAAGCCCCGGTGCACCAAGGCCGACATCGACAGGGGCCTGGACGAGGTGCAGAAGCTCGGCGTCTCGTCGATGTTCCTGTGCCACAAGTTCGACAACGCGCTGTGCGGCGTCCGGTACGACTCCGACGCCACGGGCGTCATCATGAACCTCGGCCAGTTCGTCGGGTCGGGGCAGTTCTGGCAGGCCGACCGCTGCACGGCGCCCGAGCACGACAATCCGATCATGCCGTCCGGGCAGCTCGGCGACCTGCTCGCCGGGCCGCTCAGCGGGCTGCGCGGGCTCGGCGTGACGGTGCCGGTGTATCCGAGCGCTCCGCTGTGCAACGCCAAGGGGCTCACCGACCTCGGCGCGTACACGCTGCGCAGCATGATCAGGCGAAAGATGATCGTCGAGCTGGACCACATGAGCGCCAAGGCGGCCGGCCGTTCGCTGGACCTGCTGGAGAAGGCGCACTACTCCGGCGTGATCTCCTCGCACAGCTGGTCGGACGAGCACTACCTGAGCCGCGTCTACCGGCTCGGCGGCATGGTCACCTCCTACGCCTCGTCCGCCCCGCAGTTCATCGCGGGATGGAAGCAGGCCAGGGCACAGGCCGCGCCCGGGTACCTGTTCGGCTACGGGTACGGCCTGGACGCCAACGGGATGGGCCCGCTGCCCGCGCCGCGGACCACCGCCGCCGAGGACCCGCTGGAGTATCCGTTCAGGTCCCCGGTCGACCCCGGTGTCACGCTCACCAAGCAGAAGACCGGCGTGCGGACGTGGGACCTCAACACCGACGGCGTCGCCAACTACGGCCTCGTCCCGGACTGGATCGCCGACCTCCGGCACGTCGGCGGCCGCCGGATCACCGACGACATGGCCAAGGGCGCCGAGGCGTACCTGGAAATGTGGCAGCGCGCGAAGAAGTAACCCAATGCGAACGTCGGACGGTTCGGCATGGCCTACAACAACGCCGACATCATGGTTCCGCCCACTGACCGGGCAACGTCGAACGCAGGCGGCTTATCGTCCTCAAGACCTCGGCGCGGTTCTTGGCCGTCTTGAGCCACGTGGGCAGGCGCTCCACCAGGCTCGCAGGAGCCTAGGCGACAAGATCTCCGCGTTCGCGCAGCTTCGCGGCCACATAGGCCTCCAGCAGTTCGAGATGCCGGACGTTGTAGGCCCACAGCACATGTCCACAGCAACTCGCCTGCAACCACACCGGCCGCTGAAAGAAGGGATCCACCGGTCCCCCAACGACAGCGGAGCTGACCGTCTCGTCCTTGAAGTAGCCACACGCCGCACACCGCAACCGCCGACGGAGGCCCATGAACCCACCCGAACCAGCCTCGGCGTTCTCGACCACCTCAGGATGCGGCAGGACGACAGCACATCCCTCACACCTGGGGCACTTCACCAGCACCTCGTCGATGAAGTCGTACCCGTACTTGCGTTCCCGCCGATCTCGAAACCGATCAGGGTCCGCCACACTCCCAGTCACCCGATCAGCCCGGTAGAAGACCACCTCAAGACCACCCACGCTCCGAGGACGGCCCCGACATCCAAGGTATTCGGTGGCCCCCACCGAACTTCCGTGCATTTCGAGCCAAACATTCTGATCACCAGTTTTTGGGACAGCAGGGCCCAGCTTGGCGTTGGAGCACGACACACTTGATGGCGTTTTATTGAACTTGTTGACTGGTCATTTTATATATAGCCAGGTCGTCCCAGTCGTAAATATCGCTGCAACGAAGCCGAGAAATGCTATTGCAGCCCATTTGCGATGGCTCCAAGCGATGCCGTTGAAGTTATGATACAATTCAAGGCCGGCCGGTACACAAAATGCAGCAAATAGACAGACTGATACTAGAATGTTAGCCAGCAGTCGCTCGAAATATGGGATCTTGTATTCTTGTGCCGCCATAAGGGCAACTATTTCTTCTCGGGCAAGAAGAGTCAACAGGGCGCCATAGATTACGACAAAACCGGTGGTGTCGAAATCACTGAGGCCATTCCTTCTAATTGGCGCCGTCGACTCCATTGGCATACGATTCCGGCGCCAAAAATTTGCCAATTTCTTAAGAGGATTTCGAGAAGAAGCCTGGCTTTGCCGATATTTTCTCATCCTTTCATTATATTCATCAACACGCCTCTTTTCTTCTTTGCCAGCTGCTATGATTGCCCTCAACTCCAAAACTAAAGCAAGTGCAATAACGGGAATTACTTGCGCGAGAAGAGAGCCGTATGCTGACGACATAAATTCATTGTGCCAGGCATTCCAGTGGAAAGAGGAGCGAACAGCGAAGGCAATACCTGGCCGATTTCGGACTTGCGTGGGGGCGGGGCCCCGTAGCCTGGACCGGCGGGCGGGCTGGCGCTGCCGCCCGCCCGCATTGGCCCGTCGTGATGCCCCGCGCGGGGGTCCCCGCGCAAGGCGGGAAGCGGCCAGCGGCACGGGCGCGGCTAGCTCAACCCCGTGACTGGTCTTCGTCTTGGTGCAGCCCGATTGTCGGGACGCCTTGATCGGGCGTTCAAGTCGGTGCTCGATGTGCCCTGAAAGTGCCCTGGGCGATCTTGAGCCCGATTGCGCTCCTGGTCAGGGGCATTGGGGGCGGACGAGTCGGCCTGTAAGCCGGGTTCTGTGCCCGTCGTCCCTTGCGGGGCGGCGGGTGACGGCCATCCATCTCGGGCCGCCGTTGCCGGCGGTCTCCAGCGGTCTACCCGCAGGCTCGGGCGGGCCGCCCTCAGGCACCTGCGCGGGGCCTCTTGCGGGGCCCCTTCTTGACCTTGCTCCGGGTGGGGTTTACCTAGCCGCCCACGTCACCGTGGGCGCTGGTGAGCTCTTACCTCACCGTTTCACCCTTACCACCGGCGGACCGGTGGCGGTCTGCTTTCTGTGGCACTGTCCCGCGGGTCACCCCGGGTCGGCGTTACCGACCACCCTGCCCTGTGGAGCCCGGACTTTCCTCGACGGGGATCGCTCCCCGACGCGGCCGCCCGGCCGGCTCGTCCGCCGTCCACCAAGGTTAGCGGGTGCGTGAGCGACTTGCGCACCCCGGCTGATCAAGGGTGCGCAAGTCGGCTCACGGGCCTAGGGCAGGGTGCTCAGGGCTTCGTACAGGCGGGTTTCGGGGAGGGTGTGGTCTTCCATCTGGCCGGCGAGGAAGCGGTCGTAGGCGGCCATGTCGAGGTGGCCGTGGCCGCACAGGGCGGTGAGGATGACCTTGGGTTCGCCGGTCTCGGCGCAGCGGCGGGCCTCTTCGACGGCGGCGGCCAGGGCGTGCGTGGGTTCGGGGGCCGGGACGATGCCCTCCGTGCGGGCGAACAGGACGCCGGCCTCGAAGCATTCGCTCTGGGGCTTCGCGGTCGCGTCGAAGATGCCGAGCTCGTACATGTGGGAGAGCAGCGGGGCCATGCCGTGGTAGCGCAGGCCGCCCGCGTGGATGGGGTCGGGGACGAAGTCGTGCCCGAGCGTGTGCATCTTCATCAGGGGCGTGAAGCCGGCGGTGTCGCCGAAGTCGTAGGCGTAGCGGCCGCGGGTGAAGGACGGGCACGCGGCGGGCTCCACGGCGCGGATGACGGGGTCCATGCGGCCCTGGAGCTTCTCGCGGAGGAACGGGAAGAACAGCCCGGCGAAGTTGGAGCCGCCGCCGGTGCAGCCGACGATCAGGTCCGGGGTGTCGCCGACGAGGGCGAGCTGTTCGAGGGCCTCCTCGCCGATGACGGTCTGGTGCAGGAGGACGTGGTTGAGGACGCTGCCGAGCGCGTACCGGGTGTCGTCGGGGGCGGCCGACTCGACGGCCTCGCTGATCGCGATGCCGAGGGAGCCGGGCGAGTCCGGGTCGTCCGCGAGGATCTTCGCGCCGGACGAGGTGAGCGGCGACGGGCTGGCGTGCACCTGCGCGCCGAACAACTCCATCATCGAGCGGCGGTACGGCTTCTGGTCGTAGGAGGCGCGCACCATCCAGATCTCGCAGTCCAGGGAGAACTGGGCGCAGGCGAACGCGAGGGCGCTCCCCCACTGGCCCGCACCGGTCTCCGTCGTCAGGCGGCGGACGCCCTGGCGCGCGTTGTAGTAGGCCTGCGGCACGGCCGTGTTCGGCTTGTGCGAGCCGACGGGTGAGACGCCCTCGTACTTGACGTAGATGCGTGCGGGGGTGCCGAGGGCGCGTTCGAGGCGGTGGGCCCGGATGAGCGGGGTCGGCCGCCAGAGCCGGTAGACCTCGCGGACCTCCTCGGGGATGTCGATGTAGCGCTCGCCGCTGACCTCCTGGGCGATGAGGTCCATGGGGAACAGCGGCGCCAGGTCGTCCGGCCCGACCGGCTCGCGCGTCCCCGGGTGCAGCGGCGGGGGCGGCGGCGCGGGCAGGTCCGCGACGACGTTGTACCAGCGGGTCGGAAGCCTCGACTCGTCCAGCAGGATCTTCGTGTTCATAGTCCCCTCCCTGGGTCGCAGGGTAGGGGGCCGGGAACCGTAAAACCAGAGGTCAGGCCGGTAGATGGTGGGTGTCGTTGAAGAACCGAAGAGTCGCGGGGCCGTCGCCGTACCAGTCGATGGACGTCAGCGCCGCCACGTCGAGGTGCATCCGGTACAGGGACGGCATGGGCGCGCCCAGGGCATCCTTGACCAGGAGCTTGATCGGGGTGACGTGCGAGACGACCAGGACCGTCTGCTCGCGGTAGCGGACCTTCAGCTTGTCCAGGGCCGTGCGGACGCGGCGCGACACCTGGGCGAAGCTCTCCCCGCCGGGCGGGGCGGCCTCGGGGTCGGCGAGCCACGCCTTCAACTCGCCCGGCCAGCCCTTGCCCGCCTCGGCGAACGTGAGGCCCTCCCAGTCGCCGAAGTCGGTCTCGCGGAAGCCGTCCTCGACCCGGACCTCCAGACCGGTGACGGCGGCGACCTCGGCGGCCGTGTCGCGACAGCGGGAAAGAGGCGAGGTGACGATCGCGTCGATCCCGCGGTCCTTGAGGGCGAGGGCGGCGGCGCGGGCCTGGGCGAGGCCGTTCGGGGTGAGCGGGACGTCGCCGATCCCTGCGAAGCGCTTCTCGATCGACAGCGGCGTCTCGCCGTGCCGGAGCAGGAGCGTGGTCGTCGGCGTGGACGAGACGGGCCGGGGCGGCGGCTCGGGCTCGCCCGGCGTCTCCTCGACCTTGCGGGTCCAGTGCTCGCCGCGGGCGGCGGCGTCCATGGCCTCGTTGGCGAGCCGGTCGGCGTGCGCGTTGCGGTTGCGGGGGATCCAGCCGTAGGACACCGAGCCCAGCGCGGCGGCCAGCTCGCGGGCCTCCAGCGCCAGCGGCACCATGTCCGGGTGCTTGATCTTCCAGCGGCCCGACATCTGCTCCACGACGAGCTTGGAGTCCATCCGGACCTCGACGCGGGCGGACGGGTCGATCCCGGCGGCCGCGGCCAGCCCGGCGATCAGCCCCCGGTACTCGGCGACGTTGTTGGTGGCGTGGCCGATCGACTCGGCGACCTCCGCGAGCACCTCGCCGGTCAGCGCGTCGCGGACGAGCGCCCCGTACCCGGCGGGGCCGGGGTTGCCGCGCGAGCCGCCGTCGGCCTCGACGACCAGCTTCCGGCCGGCGCTCACAGACCCGACTCGGGCGTCCGGACGAGGATGCGGCGGCACTCCTCGCAGCGGATGACCTCGTCCTCGGCGGCGGCCCGGATGCGGTTCAGGTCGACGGTGTTCAGCGCGAGGTGGCAGCCCTGGCAGGCGCCGCGGAACAGCTTGGCCGCGCCGACGCCGCCGAACTGGCCGCGCAGCTTCTCGTAGAGGCCGAGCAGGTCGTCCGGGACGTCCTTGGCGACGGCGGTGCGCGCGGCGCTCGACGCCCCGGCCTCGTCGTCGATCTCGCGCTGGGCGGCGTCGCGGCGCTCGGCGAGCGCGGCCAGCTCCTGCTCGGCGGCGGCCTGCTCGGACCGCAGCGCCGAGACCCGGCCCTCCGCCTCCTCGGTCCGCTCCATGATCTCCAGCACGACCTCCTCCAGGTCGGACTGGCGGCGCTGCAGCGACTCGATCTCGGCCTGCAGGCTGCTGAGGTCCTTCGCCGAGGTCACCTGCCCCGAGTCGAGGCGCTTCTGGTCGCGGTCGGCGCGGGTGCGGACCTGGTCGACGTCCTGCTCGGCCTTCTTCTGCTCCCGCCGCAGGTCGCCGACCTCCGTCTCGGCCGCCACGATCGCGTCGCGCAGCTCGGTGAGGCGGCCCTCCAGCCGCTCGATCTCCGCCAACTCGGGCAGGGTGCGGCGGCGGTGCGCCAGCCGGTCGAGGGAGCTGTCGAGGTCCTGCAGGTCGATCAGGCGAAGCTGGGCTTGCGGTGCGGCTTTCACTGTGCTCCTTCGTCGTGAAGGGTCCACGCGTCGGTGACGAGCGTGGACACCCGTGTCTCCAACTTGCCCGCTTCCGGGGACGACCTGGCGAGGCTCCGCTCGGCGTCGGCGAGCCAGGGCCACTCGGTCGCCCAGTGCGCCGCGTCCACCAGGGCGGGGCCGCCGTGCTCGGCGAACTCCGACGCGGGGTGGTGGCGCAGGTCGGCGGTGAGGTAGGCGTCGACACCGGCGGCCCGCGCGGTGCCGAGCAGGGAGTCGCCCGCGCCGCCGCAGACGGCGACCGTGCGGACGGGACGGTCCGGATCCCCGGCCGCCCGCACCCCCCAGGCGGTGGACGGCAGCCCGGCGGCGGCGCGCCGGGTGAACTCCCGCAGCGCGACCGGCTCGTCCAGCTCCCCGATCCGGCCGAGGCCGCGGCGCGGATCGTCGTCGGCGGGGACCATCGGGCGCAGCTCGCCGGTGAGGCCGACGGCCCGCGCCAGCGCGTCCGACACCCCGGGGGCGGTCCGGTCGGCGTTGGTGTGCGCGGTGTGCAGCGCGATCCCATTCGTGATCATGCGGTGGACGAGCCGGCCCTTCGGCGTGGTGGCGGCGACCGAGTGCACCCCGCGCAGCAGCAGCGGATGGTGCGTGACCACGAGGTCGGCCTCCCACTCCAGCGCCTCGTCGATCACGGCGGCGACGGGGTCGACCGCGAACAGCACCCGCCGTACCTCCTGGGCGGGATCTCCGCAGACGAGGCCGACGGCGTCCCAGGACTCCGCCCACGCGGGTGGGTAGAGCTCCTCCAAAGCGGAGATGACATGGGATAGGCGCACGTCCCGCAGGCTACCGCGCCTGGGCGCTCCCAACGAGCCACCGAGCGTCACCCCGAGACGCCAAGGTCTGTAACGATATGGGACGGACAGTGCACGACCGAGGGAGGAACGCCATGTCGGCCGCCGGCGCCGCCGCGGAACCGGAGCCCATCCAGCCCATCCGAACCGTCGAGCCCAAGGCGGAACGTCCGTACATGCCGGGTTACGGCATCCAGGGACCGCACGAGGGCAGCGGCCTGCTGCCGTGGTCCTGGGCCGTGGAGCGGCTGCGGGCCGCCCGCAACTTCTGGGTGTGCACGGTGCGGCCGGACGGACGTCCGCACGCCATGCCGGTCTGGGGCGCCTGGTCGGGCGAGGCCCTGCTGTTCAGCAGCGCGGCCCCGTCCCGCAAGATGGTGAACCTGCGGGCGAACCCGCAGGTCGTGGTCACCACGGAGGAGGCCGAGAACCCGGTGGTCATCGAGGGCCGCGCCGAGATCCTCACCGATCCGCGCGATCTACAGCGGTTCATCGACCTGGTCAACTCCAAGTACGCCACGCGCTATCGTGTCGATTTCCTGGACCCGGAGGTGAACGCCACCGTCGCGGTGCGCCCACAGTCGGTGTTCGGGCTCCGCCAGGGAGATTTCACCGGTTCTCCCACCCGGTGGTCGTTCGTAACCTGAATGTCCGCTGGGATCATTCTGGAGACTCATCGCGTTGGAGAGTGTGTGAAGTCACCCTTTCGCCGCCGCAAGCGCGTCAAGGGCCGTCCGATGGGCAACCGCCCGGAGGCGGCCGAGCCGGAGACCATCGAGTGGCCCCGCGAGGGGACGGGCAAGTCGTCCCTGATGGGGGCCATCCGAGGCGACGGCGAGACCGGCGCCGGCTTCGGCGGCGGCATGTTCGAGGACCTCGCCTCCGCCTTCGAGGGCTCCAAGAAGGTCAAGCAGGAGGAGCAGGAGCGGCAGAAGGTGCTCCGCCAGGACGACCACGAGCAGACCGGATCCGGCAACGTCCGCGACGACCTGGACTCGGGCAAGATCCGGATCCGGCGCACGCCGCCGGCACCGTGAGCTCACCGGATCGCTCTCGAACATAGGTTCGAATCCGGGTTATCCTGCCCTCGTGAGCACCTACGTTCCGCCCGGCTGGCCCTCGCAGGTGCATCCACCGGGCACCGACCGTTTCGAGGACACCGCCCTCGCCTGGCTGCTCGAGCTCGTCCCGCCCGAGTACCGGCGCTACGGCGTCCTGCGCCGCTACCCCCTCGCCCTCGCCCGGATGGCCCGCCACCACGTGAACGCGTCCGTGGAGGCGGCCCGGGAGGGCTTCCGCACGGCGCGCGTCGACCTCGGCGCCGTCGTCCCCCCGCACGGTATCGAGTCCGTCCTGGAGGCCTACCGCCGCGAGGGCGCCCGCCTCGTCGCCCTCCTCCACGCGATCGAACTCGTCGAGACGGCCCTGCGCGGCCTCGCCGAGCCGGACGATCCCACCCATCGCCGCCCCTTCACCCCCAAGCTGTGACCGGCGTGTTGACGCTGTGTCGCGCCGTGCGCAAGCCTTGATCTGTTCCTTACGGGAGGCGGGGTTCCGGTGAGCGCACCACCTGGGTGGTACCCAGATCCGGAGTTGATGGGCCGCGAACGCTACTGGGACGGCCAGACGTGGACCGACCAGTCGCGCCCCTACAGCCCCCGCGCCCGCCGCCGCGCCTCCCTGAACGCCGAAGCCGACCCCACCCCGCCCCCGCGCCCACCCGCACCCCGCCCCGAGCCCCCGCCTCCCCCGTCACCCCCGCCCTCCCCTCAGCCGCCGCTCTCCCCGCAGACCCCCGCCCCGGCAACCCCAGAGGCACCACCCTTCTCCCAGCCACCGCGCTCAGCCCCTGAGCCGCCCCACCCCGCGGCGCCCCCTCCGTCTCCGCCTCCCCCACGACCCGCGGCCGAGACCCCGCGCCCGCCCTCACAAGAGGCTCGGAGCGAATCACCCGCGCCTCCCCCACCAAGCCTCAGCACCCCACCCACACCAAGGCCTCCCGCACCGTCCCCGCCCCCACCACCGCCCCGATCCGCAACCACTCCCCCACCCCGACCTGCCCAGCCGCCGCCTTTGGAGGAAGCGCGGTTCGAAGCGCCTGCGGCTCCTCCGCCGAGGCTCGGGCGGCCCCGCACGCCGCCGCCGCGGCAGGAAGCTCCGGGTTCGGCGACGGCGCCGCCGCTGCCTGGGGAGACGCCGTTGGAAGAGGCTCGGATGGAGACGTCGGCGCCTCCTTCGGCGGGGCTTCGTAAGCCGCACTCCCCGCAGGTCTCCGTGCCGCGTTCCGCCGGGCCGGTGCGTCGGCTGCCGTCGCAGGTGCCGCGCGCGGCCGCAGGTGGCCGGACGCCGGTGGACGAGCCGGTCCAGCGCTACCTCCCGCCGGGGCGGCCGCAGGGCACGCCGTCCGGACGGGCCGGTGTCGCGATCGGGCTGGTCGTGGCAATCGAGGGGGTCGTGGTCGCGGCCGTGGCCTTCGGGTTGCGTTCCATCTGGCCTGGTTGGGGCGCCCTTGCGCTGATCGTTTTCTGGGGGATCCTGCTTCTGGCGCCCCTGACGGCCCGGCGCTCGTACGGGTACCGGGAGCCGGACGAGGCCGAGCGCGCCAGGCTGGAGCACGCGTGGCGCTACGTGCAGCATCACGCCGGCGTCAGCGGCTACCGGCTCGTGGTCGTCGAGTCGGACGGGCTGAACGCGTGCAGGCCCTCGGTTCGCACGGTGGCGGTCACGTCGCATTCGGCGCGCGAGCTGCCGCCCGGGGGCCTGGCCGCCGTCCTCGCCCACGAACTGGGGCATCTCCAGGGGTGGCGGGCGGTGCCTGCGTTCGTGCACGCGCAGGTGACGCTTCCGCACCGCGTGCTGCAGTGGGCGCTGCGCACGGTGTGGTCCCCGATCGGCCCGATGTGGAAGCGGGCCGTCGAGTGGCACCGGCCGATCGGCTTCCTGGGAGTGTTCCTGCTGGCCGCGGTCGCCGTGGTCATGACGGTCGTGGTCGCGCTACCGGCGGCGTTCGCCTACGCCGCCTCGCTGGGGGCGCGCCTGCTGAGCGCCGCGGGCGAGGCGCGGGCGGACGCGGCGGCGGTGCGGATGGGGTTCGGCGCCGACCTGGTCGCGGCCGTGGAGCACCGCATCGAGCATCAGCCGGACGGGCTGCCGCTCCCCCTCGTCCGGCGGGCCCAGGCGCTGCGCCGCCGGCTCGGCTGAGCCGGTCAGCCCTTCCCGCCGAACAGCGGCGGCGGCCCCTGCCGGGGATCGCCGGGCGTCCGCGGGCCGGTCTGCTGCCCGGGCGGCGGACCGGGCTGGGACGTGAGGGGCGCGCGCGGCGGGGGCGGCGCGGGCGGGGTGGCCCACTGCGGAGCGGACGGCGTCCCCCACTGCTGAACCTGGGGCTGGGCCTGCGTAAGCGGGCCTGGCGCGGTCAGGGCCGCGCCAGAGGCGGGGAGCGCCTGCTGCGGGGCGGGCGGGTCCGGGAGGGGGCCGGTGGTGACGCGGTCGAGCGTGATGATGGCCGGGTCGCATTCGACGGGTGTGATCGTGCGGCCGCCGCCGGGCGCCGACTCGACGAGCAGCAGGGCGTGGTCGGGCAGGTGCTGGAGCGTGACGGGTTCGACGACGTACTCGTACACGCGCTGCGTGGTGTCGGCGTCGCTCCAGTTGGTGCCCTCCGCGTAGGAGTAGGCCGCCGACCAGTTCCGCGACGTGGAGGTGGAGGTGCCCTCGGTGTCACTGCGGCTGGTGGAGCCGCCCCGGTTGCTGCCGCGCTGGTAGGACGTCGAGCGGTCCGGGAAGAGCCCGAACATCTCGCCGCCCGAGTAGGTGGTGCCGGACGAGCGGCTCGTCCCCCAGCTGCGGGACGTCCCCGTCGTGCGGCTGGTGCTGTGGGTCTCGGAGTCGCCCGCGCCCTCGGTGTCGGTGGTGGTGTGGGACTCGTTCCCGCCGACGTTCTTGGTGATCTGCGACAGGACGAACCGGTGGTCGCGCCCGATGAAGTCGGCCGCGCGGGCCGCGTCCTCGTGGTTGCCGAGCCGCATGAACGCGACGGCGCCCCCGCCGATCATCTCCGCGGACGTCTCCCGCAGCCGCCGGAACAGCAGGGTCAGCGGGACGCCGCGCCGCTCGCAGGCGTCCGACAGCCGTTCCAGGTGGCGGCGGGCCAGCTCGTCCGCGCCGGCGACGACCAGGGCGGGGGTGGAGTCCTGCGACGCGGTGATGCGGTGCGTCACCCACTGGACGACGAGGTCGGTGAGCAGCTCGGAGCGGACGTTGCGGGCCTGGCTGTCCAGCGCGACGCAGGTCAGGTAGCCGGCCCCCTCCTTCTCGGCGGGCTCGGTCCCGAGGTCCTCCAGCGGGTGGACGTAGGACTCGATCCGCGACAGGTTCGCGTGGGCCTGCCGCCGGTACTCGACGGTGAACAGCTCGTTGGCGATGTGCCGCCGCTCCTCGCGGGTCAGCGCGTCGCCGTCGTCGGGCTCGCCCATCAGGGCGCGCAGGGCCGCCGCGATCCGGCCGAGCGTGACGTTCCCGCCGAGCGCGCCGCACACCTTGGTCAGGATCCGGTCGTCCATGCTGCGGTCGGCCCGCGCGGCGTCGGGCGTCCCGCCGTGCATGGACTCGACGATCGCGTCCACCAGGTCGCGGGGCGGCATGTCGGCCAGCAGGCCGGACGAGGCCTGGCGGCTGGGCAGCAGCTGCGCGTCGACGCCCACCCACGCGGCCTGGGCCAGCTCGACGAGTTCGCGGCTGACGACCTCGCGGGACAGGTCGAGGACCAGCAGCGGCTGGACGGCGAGGGTGGACGTCCCGTACGTGGTGAGCAGGGCCTCCCACGCCCAGAGCGTCCCGCCGAACACGTCCAGGCGGCGGCCGGGGCGCGGGGCCGCGCCCCACTCGGGCAGCCCGTCCAGCCGCGCGCGCTCGGCGGCGTCGTGCGCCTGCTTGCGCGCGTGCCACTGCCGCGCCTGGTCCTGGTAGCCGCCGATGATCTGCTGCTGGGCCAGCTCGTGGGCCTGCCGGGCGCTCTGCCGCTGCCGCACGGCCCACCACGTCAGCGCCGCGCCGGGGGCCAGTGCGATGAGGGCCAGCAGGAGCGAGCCGATGGAGAGGGGCGACCGCACCGTCTGGGTGCCGCTGGCCGAGCAGGCGGCGAACAGCACGAGGACCATCGCGATCGCCGCGCTCACCGGGAGCGTCCGGTTCAGCCTTCGCTGGGCGAGCTGCTCGGTCTGCGCGACCCGGCGCGCCAGGTACTCCGGCAGCACCTGCTGCTGGGGCGGCGCCTCCGGGAACGGGCGCAGGAACCACCACCGGTCGCGGAACACCCAGCCGAGACGGGGGTCGGGGGTGAAGAGCCTCTCGCGGCGCGACAGCAATCCTCCGTGGTCGACCGGACCGCCCCTCACGATCTGAACCCCGTCCTCTCCCCGGTGCCGGCGCGCGGGCCACGCCTGTCCCGGCCCGCTCGTGATGCCGCAAACAACCCAAGCAGATTGACACGGAACTTGTCAGGCCCAACGTCAGGAATCGGCCTTCCCAAAGGTGACCTTGCTCAATAGCCTGACTGCCCATGACGTTGGACCGAGACGGGATCGCGGAAAACGCCGGCCGTTCCCCCCTCCGCCGCGCGGCCGGACCACGCCGGGGCCGCTGACCATGTGGGACGTCGTGCGCGGCCTTCCGGTGTGCCGGCTGACGGAGGTCCCCCGCCCGGACGAGACGGACGGACGGGACGAGTGGCGCGACCAGCGGCTCGCGGCGCTGGTGTCGGCCTACCACGCGGGCAAGGAGCCGGTCCTCGTCGGCTGGCGGCGCGCGGAGGCGTTCGGCCCCACGGAGGTGTTCGTCGGCGGGGACGGGCTCGTCGCCGACCGCGACGGGAGCGCCGCGACCCTCAGCCTCCCCGCGGGCGGGCGCGGGACGCTGCTGGCCGAGGGCCTCGCCGAGGACTCGATGGCGCACTGGGTGAGCATCGGCGGCATCGCCGACGGCCTGCTCGTGGACGACCCGCCGCCGGAGGAGCCCGCGAGGCCGTCCCTGGAGGACGGCCTGCTCTCGGTGTGGATGCAGCCGTTCGCCTGGATGCTGGTCGCCGAGCCCGTCGACCCGGACGAGGCGCGGCGCCTCGCCGACGACCTCGCGGACCGGCAGCAGCGCGCCCGGGCGATGGCGGAGATGTCGCCGGAGGACTCGGTCGCGGCCGACCGGCTGGAGAAGCGGCACCGCGAGCTGCGCCAGGCCGCCACGTCCGGCCTCTGGCGGGTGCACCTGGCGGCCGGGGCGGCCACGCCCCGGGCCGCCGCCCGGGTCGCGGCGCTCGTGTGCGCGTCGGCGGACCTCGGCCGCCTGCCGTACGCGCTGGTCCCGGGGGCGGCGGGGCCGTTCGAGGCGAGCACGCAGCTCGTCGCGGCGCTGGCCCGTCCGCCCGTCCGGGAGGTGGCCGGGGTGCGGTTCGTGATGCGGCCGGATTTCGACGTCACGCCCGAGTCGCCCGACACCGGGGTCCGGCTGGGACGTGTCCTGGACCGCAACCGCCGCGACGTGGGCCCGATGTCGCTGCCGCTGTCCAGCCTGAACCGGCACACGTTCGTGTGCGGCGCGACCGGCGCCGGGAAGTCGCAGACCGTCCGGTCGCTGCTCACGGCCGCGTCGGCGGCGGGCCTGCCGTGGCTGGTGGTCGAGCCCGCGAAGGCCGAGTACCGGCTGATGGCGGCGCGCCTCCCGGACGCGGAGGTCGTCACGATCCGCCCCGGGGACGCGGAGGCGATCGCGGCCGGCATCAACCCGCTCGAACCCTCGACCGGGCCCGACGGGCGGCCGTTCCCGCTCCAGACGCACGCCGACCTCGTCCGCGCCCTGTTCCTCGCGGCGTTCGAGGCCGACGAGCCGTTCCCGCAGGTGCTCGCGGGGGCGCTGACCCGCTGCTACGAGCGGCTCGGCTGGGACCTCGCGCTCGGCGAGCCGGCCGCGCCGGGCACGTCGCCGCGCTACCCGACGCTCGCCGACCTGCAGGCCACCGCCGAGCAGGTCGTCGACGAGATCGGCTACGGGCAGGAGATCACCGACAACGTGCGGGGCTTCATCCGGGTCCGGCTGTCCAGCCTGCGGCTCGGCACCACCGGGCGGTTCTTCGAGGGCGGCCATCCGATCGACTTCGACGCGCTGCTCGCCCGCAACGTCGTCCTGGAGATCGAGGACGTCGGGGACGACCGCGACAAGGCGTTCCTGATGGGCACCGTGCTGGTCCGGCTGGTCGAGCACCTGCGGCTCCGGCAGCGCCAGGGCGCCCCGACCGGGCTGCGGCACCTCAGCGTGTTCGAGGAGGCGCACCGGCTGCTGCGCCGCAGCGAGCAGGCGGGGCCCGCGTCCCACGCCGTGGAGACGTTCGCGAGCCTGCTGGCGGAGATCCGCGCGTACGGCGAGGGGCTGATCGTGGCGGAGCAGATCCCCTCCAAGCTCGTCCCGGACGTCATCAAGAACACCGCCGTCAAGATCGTCCACCGGCTGCCGGCGCAGGACGACCGGGACGCGGTCGGCGCCACCATGAACATCACCGACGCGCAGTCGCAGTTCCTCGTCACGCTCACGCCGGGTGAGGGCGCGGTGTTCACCGACGGCATGGACTACCCGCACCTGGTCCGGATGCCGGACGGCTCGCACCTGGAGGAGGCCGCGCCGCCGACGGCCTCGCCCCGCGTGCTGGTGGCCCCCCGCAGCGGCACGTGCGGGCAGGACTGCCGCGACTCACCCTGCACGCTGCGGGACATGCGCGCCGCCCAGCGCGCCCTTGCCGACCGTCCGGAGCTCGTGGTGTGGGCGGAGCTCGCGGCCGCCGCCCACCTGACCGGCTGGGGCGCCCCGCACCCGCCGTCCTCCGTGCTGGACGGCCTGCCGCCCCGGCTCCGCGACTGCGCCGCCTCCCACGCGGTGGACGCGGCCGTCGCGTCCCGGGCCGCGCCCGCCGTGCTGGCCGACCATCTGTCCGCGATGCTGCGAGGCGAGCCGTGCGCCGGGGACGAGACGGGGTTCTTCGCCGCCCCCTACCGCTGGTGCCTCGTCCTGGAGCAGCTCGGCGAGGCCCACAAGGCGGACCCCGAGGGAGAGCGCCATCCGATGAGCGGGGAATGGGAGGCCCGCCACGGACGCGCGATCCCCGGCGGCACGCTCACCGAGCAGTTCCGCGCCGTCAACGCCTGGTGGACCCGCGACCAGCGCGACCTCTCCGCCCGCGACCTGGCGGTCTGGGGCACCGCCCGGACGCTGGAGACGGTGGTGGGCGCCCAGCGCGACGACCCCGACTGGCCCGACCGCCTCCGCGACGCGACGTCCGGCTTCGGCGACCTCGGCGGCCTGCTCGACGCCTGCCTGTCCACCGGGTAGCCGCCCGCCGCTACTCCTTCGCCCGCCGCGCGTCGACCTCGATCTCGATCTTCATGCGGGGGTCGGCGAGCCCGCACACCTGCATCGTGGCGGCCGGCCGCACCTCGCCGAAGCGGCGCCGCAGCGCCGGCCAGCAGGGTTCGAAGTCCGCGCGGTCGGGCAGCAGGTACCGGACGCGCACGACGTCGGCGAACGTGCAGCCCGCCTCCGCGAGCGCGGCCTCGATGTTGCGGAGGCACTGCTCGGCCTGCTCCACCACGTCGTCGGAGATCGTCATGGTGGCGTAGTCGAACCCGGTCGTGCCCGAGACGTGCACCCGGTCGCCGTCCACCACGGCGCGGGCGTAGCCGATCTGCTCCTCGAACGTCGAACCGCTGAGGATCGCGCGTCGTTCCGTCATGGTCGAGATTATGGGGCCCCCGGCCCTCCGGCCCCTTCGCCGGGTCAGGCGGCGTAGTTGCGGAGGACGCGCAGGGCGTCGGCGCCGTGCGGGCCCTCGGCGGTGAGGCCGGTCTGCGCGGGCGTGAGGCGGCGTGCGCCGAGCCGGCAGAAGTCCGAGGCCGGGCCGGTGATCCGGGACGGGGCGGAGGGGTCGCCGAGCGGCCACCGCGTTCCGTCCGGGGCGGTGAGCTCGCAGAAGACGGGCGCGTCCGGCAGTCCCTCGACGGCGAAGGCGTAGGGCAGCGTGCGGTGGGCCAGCCAGGCGATGTGGCGGAGCCGCTCGGTGTCGGGGTAGGGGACGCCCAGCGGGACGGTGATGTCCAGTGCGTGCGCCCAGTGCTCGGCGAGCCGGGTCGTGGCGAGGGTGCGCGGGGACAGCGACGTCCGCACCCACGGCAGGCGCGTGCCCGGCGGATGGGCGCGCAGGGCGCCCGGGGTGGCGAAGGCGGCCGCGCGCCAGCGCGCCAGCAGGTCGGCGGCGGGGGCGCCGCGCTCGGCGGCGACCAGGTCCGCGGCCATCCCGTCCACGGAGGTCTCGGCGGACGGCAGGAAGGCCTCCTGCCCCTCGGACGGCCCGCTGATCATCTCCTCGGTCTGGGCGAGGTGCAGGACGACGTCGGAGACGCTCCAGCCCTCGGCGTCGGACGGCCGGTCCCACTGCTCGGCCGTCAGGGACGCCAGCACCGCGTCCAGCCGACGGTACTCCGCGGCCAGGTCGTCGAAGATGTCCGTCATGGCGGCACGCTACCGACTTATGTTCGGGTTCGCCTGCCTTCGGCGGCCGGGCCGGTCACGCGAGCTTCTCCAAGCGGTCGGCTGCCTCGGCGGCGCCGCCCGCCTCGGCGAACGACTCCCGGACGCGCCCGGCGGCGGCCCGGTGCGGGCCGTCGGCCAGGACGGCGGCCAGCGCGTCCCGCAGCTCGTCCGGCCGGACCTGGTCGAACGGGACGGAGATCCCCGCCCCGGCGCGCTCCACCAACCCCGCGATGACCGGCTGGTCGTCCCTGATCGGCGCCGCCACCAGCGGGACGGCGTGGGACAGCGACTCGCACACGGTGCCGTAGCCGCCGTCGCAGACGACCGCCGACATCCGTTCGAGCAGCTTGGGCCGCGGGACGTGCTCGCGGACGATGACGTTCGGCGGCGCCTCGCCCACCGCCCCGGGCGGCGCCGCGAGGACCGCCTGGACGGCCAGGTCGCGGACGGCCTCGGCGGCGACCCGGAGGAACCGCTCGCCGAACGAATCGTCGCCGGTGACCAGCACGGCGGGACGGCCGTCCAGCCGGTCCCACGGGAACGCGCAGGGCGCGGGACGGCCGAGGACGGGCCCCACGAAGGCGAAGTGGTCGGGGAAGAACGAGACGTCGCCGAGCAGCGCGCCGGTGGCGAAGACCAGCACGAGGTGGTCGGAGAAGCGCAGGTCGAGCAGGTCGTCGATGCCGTGGTCGAGCTGGAACCCGCCGATCCGCTCGCGCACCCGCTCCTCGTCCTCCGGCCGGTCGGCGAGGGGCCGGGTGAACTCGACCGGCGTCGCCGCGCAGGTGGCCCAGGGGATCTCGCGGCGCCGGGCGGCCACGGGCGCGGCGAGCACGAGCTGGTCACTGACGACCACGTCCGGGCGGAACCGGTCGATCGCCGTCTCGACGCCGGGCATCATCGCGTGGCCGAGCGGGACGGCGAACTCCTCCCAGAGCGAGCGCAGTGCGTCGGGGCCCTCCGGCCGGAGCCGCGCCGTGGCGTCGTCGCCTGCGCTGAAGATCCGCGCACCGGAGCGCAGCAGGGGTTCGAGCGACGGGCGGTGGCCCGTCCAAGCGATCTTGTGGCCGCGGCGGGCGAGCTCGGCGGCGACCGCGGCGGCCGGAGCGACCCGCCCGGCCCCGCCCCGGGCCGGCGGCGGCACCGCGAACAGGAAGCGGCGCGACGGGGTGCGCGCCCGCGCGACCCCCGGGTCGCCGAGCAGGGACGGGACGCGGACGCGGCGCCCGCTCACCGCCCGGCCCCCGCGGTCGTCTGGCCGCCGGTGTGCTCGACGTCGTTCATGCTCGCGTCTCCTCCATGTCGGCCGTGCCGGACGCGGCGGTCCAGGCCACGACGTGTCCTTCGAGTTCGCGGGTCTCCACCGTGGTGACCGTGCCGCCGGCGGCGATCAGGAGCCGTTCGGCGTCGGCGACGGTCACGACCAGTTCCGGACGTTCCGCTCCGGGGCCCGCTCCCCGCAGCAGCGCCTGCAGCACCGCCTGCTTGGCCGCGCGGATCCGGGCGTCCTCGCCCTCGGGGGCGAGCCCGATGCCGGCCTCCTCGCGGCCGGGTCTGACCAGGGCCGCGCCCAGGTCGGCGTCCGAGGCGATCGCGAGGGTGAGCGGCTCGTCGAACGGTCCCGTGACGACCGGCCCGTCCCGGACGGTGAGCTCGGCCGGGAACAGCGGCCCGTGCCCCTCGCGCCAGAGGTGGTGGCGGACGGCGTCCTTGGCGGCGATCCGTCCGAGCAGCCACGGCCCCTGCTCGAACGGCGGGAGCGCCTCGTACTCGGCGCGCTCGCCGGCGCAGAGGTACTGGCGCATCAGCAGGTCGCGGGACGCGGTGCCGTCCCACCGCCTGCGGGCCAGGCACCAGCCGCCGGGTTGCGGTTCCGCCGTTCCGGAGACCTCCGGGGTGAACTTCATCCGCCAGAGCGCCTCGTCGGTGTAGAAGCGGTGGGCGGTCCAACCGTCGATGCGGCACCACACCGTCCCGTTCTCCGCGACCCCGCTCTCTCTGACCAGCTCCGCCGAGCAGCGCATGGTGGTGTCGGTCAGGGACTGGTTCCAGATGGTCGTGTCCAAGTGCTCCCCGGGGGAGGGTGGAGGCCCGTAGAAGGCGACCCGTTCGATCCCGACGGGGAACACGGTCTGGTTGGTGTCGCCGTACACCTGGAGCCAGTGGGCGCAGAGCTGCCCTGCGCCGTCCAGGAGCGCACCGGGCGTGGGCAGGGAGGCAAGGACGGCTCGCACACCGTCCTCCGCGAGGGCCGTGATCTCGGCGACGCCGCGGAAGAGCGGCCCCTGGAACATCCACCGCTCCTCGTAGAGCCGTTCGGCGGTGACGATGGGCGGCCCCTCGATGGTCAGCGGCGTGCGGTCCGGCGGGGGCGGCGCCGGGTGGCGCTCGGCGAGCAGGACCGTCCCGTCCGCGTGGCCGTGGACGACGACCTTCACCTTGCGCGGGCGTCCGGCCGCCTGGATGAGGTAGGCGCGGATGTCGGCGGCGGTCGGCGGCGCCGCGACGAGCCAGCGGACCGCGCGGACGTTCTCGAACCCGACGACCACCAGGCCGGGCAGCAGCTCGCGCGCCGCCTCGGCCATGACCTCCAGCAGCACGGCCAGCGGCACGGTCGGGAACCGGTCCGACATGTCCGGCCAGTCGGGAGGCAGCGGGACGAGGCAGTGGTCCCTCAGCCACGGCATCGTCTCCACCGAGAAGACGCGCGAGGTGTTCAGCTCCGCGGCCACCGGCGACACGTCCTCCCCCTGCGCGGACTCGCCGGGCGCGTCCTCGCCCTGCGCGTTCTCGCCCGGCACGGCCGGGGGCGCCGGTCCCCCGCCGAGCGCCTCCAGCACCGACTGCGCCCCGCTCGTCGCGTCGTCGAACAGGGCCTCCAGCTCGGCCAGCACGGGATCGTCGGCCGGCAGCCGCGGCAGGTCCCGGGCGAGCCGGAGGGGCTCCACCGCCCCGTCCAGCCTCACCAGCGGAGTCCCGAGGTCCAGGCGCATACCCGCGGCGGGCGGCGGGGACGGCGGGGACGCGCCGTAGCCCTCGGCCCACAGCGCGGCGACGACGCGGCGGAGCTGGGCCATCCCGTCGCGCTTCGGCACGTTGACGGCCATCGCGAGGTGCTCGCGGGTGCCGAGGCGGTCGGCGACGAAGCCGGTGAGGCCGCCCGGCCCGACCTGGACGAACGCCCGCACGTGCGCCGTGCCGTACAGCTCCTCGACCAGCTCGCTGAACCGGACGGGTTCGCGCAGGTGGCGCCCGACCAGCTCGCGCACGTCGGCCGGGCGGCGCGGGAACGGCGCGACCGTCGTCGCCGACCACAGCGGGACGCGGGGCTCGCGGATGTCCAGCGCCTCGAACGCGCGCCGCACCCGCTTCTCGTAGGCCTCGGCGTACGGGGTGTGGAGAGCCCACCGGAACGGGAGCTCCTGCCCGAGCACCCCTTCGGAGGCGAGCCGTCCCAGCAGCTCGCGGACGTCCCCGGACGGCCCGCAGACCACCGACTGGTGCGGGCAGTCGTCGTGGCTGACCACGACGCCGGACCGCCCGCCCGCGGCCTCCCGCGCGCGGTCCGCGCCGCAGCCGAGCGCCGCGTACACGAGGCCCGGGACTTCGAGGGCCTCGCCGTCGAGGGCGCCGAGGAGCGCCTCGACCGCGTCCGCGCCGCAGACCCCGGCGGCGGCCATCGCCGCCCACTCGCCGAGGCCGTGGCCCGCCGCGGCGTCCGGCTCGACACCGAGCTCCGCGAGCGCCGCGGTCAGCAGCCGGCCGACGCGGATCACGTCGGCCGCGTGCCCGGCCAGGTCGGTGCGGCCGGTCAGCTCGGGCTCGGGCAGGCCGAAGTGCGCGGCGACGTCGGCCACGCGCGGGTCGAAGGCGGGCTCGAAGCCGGGATAGAGGAACGCGAGGCGTCCGCCGTCCGCGAGGAGGGGGCGGGGCGAGAACCACACGTCGCTGCGGCCGCGCCAGGCGGTCCCGCGCTGGACGACGGCCCGCGCCAGGTCGAGCCTGCGCGCCGTGGGGCCGACGATGGCGAGCCGGCACGGAAGGTCGGGGGCGTCGTCGCCGACCCTGGCGAGAAGCTCCCCGTCGGAGGCGGACAGGGCCTCGGCCAGTTCCTCGGTCGTGCGCGCGGCCAGCCGCAGGGCGCCCTCCTCCGACCGCGGCGCGTCGAGCCGGCGCCGCCGGGGCCTGCGCGCGGCGGGCGGCTCCTCCAGCACCACGTGCGCGTTGGCGCCGCCGAACCCGAACGCGTTGACCGCCGCCCTGCGGGGGCCGCCGTCCCGGGCCCACTCCGCTGCCTCCCGGACGAGCCGCAGCCGGCCGCCCTCCAGCGCCGGATGCGGGTCGTCCGCGTGCAGCGTCGGCGGCAGGACGCCGTCGCGCAGCGCGAACGCCGCCTTGAGCAGCCCGGCGATCCCGGCGGCCGGCATCGCGTGCCCGATCATCGACTTGACCGTGCCGAGCCCGATCGGCGGGCCGTCGGTCCCGAAGACCCGGCGCAGCGTCGCCAGCTCGGCCGCATCACCCGCCGGGGTCGCGGTGCCGTGCGCCTCGATCAGCCCCACCGCGCCAGGGGCGGCCGGGGCGAGGCCCGCGTCCCGCCACGCCCGCTCGACCGCCAGGACCTGCCCGTCCACCGGCGGGCTCAGGACGCTCGCGGCGCGGCCGTCGCTGGACGACCCCGCACCGAGGACCACCGCGTGGATCCGGTCCCCGGCCCGCACGGCGTCCGCCAGCCGCTTCAGCAGGACGACGCCCGTCCCCTCGGCCAGGAGCGTCCCGTCGGCGCCCCGGTCGAACGGCCGGATCGTCTCGCTCGGGCTCAGCGCGCGGAGCCGGCTGAAGACGCTCCACACGGTCGGGTGGTGGGCGTGGTGGACGCCGCCTGCGAGCATCGCGTCGGTCTGCCCGGTACGCAGCGCCCGAACCGCGTGCTCGACCGCGAGCAGCGACGACGCGCACGCCGCGTCCAGCGTGTAGGCGGGTCCGCGCAGGTCGAACCGGTCGGCGATGAGGGCCGCGGCGAAGCCCGGCGGCGGCCCGGCGGCGTCCGGCCCGTCCGGGCCCAGCCGCTCGCAGAACGCCCGGCGGATCTCCGCCAGCCGCCGCGGCCCGAGTTCGGGCACCAGCTCGCCGAGGATGCCGGCGACCTGGTGGGACGTCCTGACCCGCTGGTCGGACCGCGCCGCGCCCGGGGTGATGTAGCCGCCGCGCCCGAGGACCACGCCGATCCGGGACCGGTCGGGCAGCCGCTCGTCGCCGCCCGCGTCCGCGATCGCGTCCCCCGCCGCGCGCAGCGCCAGCAGGTGGTCGGGCTCCATGCCCCGCACCGCCGCGGGCGGGATGCCGAACCGGGCCGGGTCGACGACCGCCAGGTCGTCGACGAACCCGCCGCGCCGGCAGTAGAACCTGTCGCTCTCCGGCTCCCGCCCGTAGGCGTCCGGGTCGTAGTAGAGCGCGGGGTCCCAGCGTCCGGGCGGCACGTCGCCGATCGCGTCGAACCCGTCGAGGACGTTGCGCCACAGCTCGGCCGCCGACCCCGCGCCCGGGAACACCGCCCCGGCCCCGACGATCGCGATCGGCTCGCCCGCGTCGCTCACCGGACGGCCCCCGTCAGCACGACACGCGTCCCGTCCCCATGCGCGATCTCCCTGAGCAGGGCGGCCGCCCCGGCGCCCGGGTCGATCAGCCCGATGCCGCGCCGGGCGTACTCGCGCACCAGCTCGGGCGACGCCGCGCCGCCCGTGCCGCCGCCCATGCCGTCGCCCGCCCACGGCCCCCAGTCGGCCACGAGCACCCGCCCGCGCAGCCGCGTCCGCCACACATGCGCGAGCGTGCCGCACGCGTCGCCCGCCGCCGCCCGGTCGGCCTGCCCGGGGTGGCCGTGCACGCCGGCGAGGCCGCCGAAGACGACGAAGAACCCGAGACCGGGGTGGACGGCCTGGACGAGCGCGGCGGCGCCGTCCACTTTCGTCCGGTACACCCGCGCGAACGACTCGGGCGTCTTGTCGCGGATGAGCCGGTCCTCCGCGACCCCGGCGCCGTGGACCACCCCGTCCAGCCGGCGGTGCCGCCGGTAGACGTCGTCCACCACGGCCCGCACGGCGGCCGGGTCCCGAACGTCCGCCGCGTGGTACCGGACGGACGCGGCGTGCTCGCGCAGGGCGGCCAGGGTCCGGCGGATCCCGCGTTCGGCGAGGATCCTGCGGACCGTCGCCTCGATCTCGGCGGGGCGCTCCTCCCCGCGCGCGACGAGCGCCCGGCGCAGCCCGGCCTCGTCCTCGGCGACGGGGAACTCCGGGGCGCCCGCCGGCTCCGGGGTGCGGCCCACCAGTTCGATGTGGCAGCCGCTCGTCCGGGCGAACTCCAGGGCGACCCGCGCGGTGATGCCCCGCGCGCCCCCGGTCAGCAGGACGACGCCGTCCGGGCCGAGGTCCGGCGCGTCCCCGGCGGGCGGTTCGGCGGGGACCAGGTCCAGGCCGCGGCGCAGGCCGCCCTCGTAGCCGACGACGACCGGCGCCTCGGCGGCCAGCAGCTCGGCGAGGATCCGCTGCGCGATCACGCGGGGGGTGGCCTCGGTGTCGACGTCCAGCGCGCGGACGAGCGTCTCCGGATACTCCAGCGCGGCGGTCCGGGCCAGCCCGCGAAGGCCCGCGCCCGGTCCCGGGTCGCCGATGGCGCCGCCGCCGGACCGGCGCCCGGACGCCTCCCCGGCGCCGCTCGCGAGCACCAGCCACCGCAGCCCGCCGACCAGCGCCTGCCGGACGCCCCCGAACGCCCGCGGCAGCGCGCGCGTCGCTCCGGGCCGCAGCGCCGCCAGATGGACGAGCCCGTCGCAGGGCCCGTCGACGTCCGGCGCGACGCGCACCCGCGCGCCGTGCCGCTCCAGCAGGTCGGCCAGTTCGAGCGCGACGCCGCACCCGTCGTCCACGACCAGGAACCGCCTGCCCGCGAACACCGTCCCCGACTCGGGCGGGACCGGCAGGGCGTCCAGCTCCACGACCCGCGGGACCTGACGCACCACCCGCGGCGCGGTCGGGACCTTGGGCAGGTGCGCGGTCCCCGCATGGCCCCCGGGACGCGCGGGACGCGCAACGGAAGGCTCCAGGGCGGCGGCTTCCGGAACGGCGGACTCCCGAACGGCGGACTCCGTAACGGCAGGCTCCGAAGCGGCAGGCTCCGCAACGGCGGGCTCTGGAATGGCGGGCTCTGGAACAGCGGATTCCGCAACGGCAGACTCCGGAACGGCGGGCTCCAGAGCGGAGGGCTCTGGGACGGCGGGGCGCGGCGGCTCCGCGGGCGCGTCCTCGCGGTCGCTCCCGGTGCGGGCGCTGATCACGGCGCGGGCGGCGGCGGGCACGTCCCGCGCGGCCTCGGCCCGCTCCCCGGCGCCCGGCCGTTCCGCGGGCTGCTCCCCGTCCGGCTCCTCCGCCTGCGCCGCCTCCCTCGGCAGCGTCTCCCCCGGCAGGACGGGCCGCGGCGCGGGGACGGGATGCGGTGCCGTGTCCCGTCCCGCCGTGTCCCGGCCCTCCGTGTCTCTTCCTGCCCGAGCCGGGCCCGCGGCCGCCAGGTGCCGCAGGACCACCTCGCGCTGCGCCGCGATCACCTCGCGGCTCGTGCGCAGGTACTCCAGGACGGCGGCCTCCGAGGCACTCGGGCCGGGACCCGGGATGCGCTCGGCGGGGCGGAGCGCGCCCGCCGGGTACCCGCCGTCGGCGGTGCGGACGCGACGGCCGCCGACGACCCACCCCGGCGCCGGGACGGGTCCGGAGAGCGGGCGGGCGTCGCGCCCGGCGAACAGGGGTAGCGGGTCGACCGGGACGCCGGCGGCGGCCAGCCGGGCGAGCGCGCGGAGCAGCGCCGCCAGGCCGTTCTCGCCGGGCACGTCGCAGCTCACGGCGGTGTGCGGCCGGTCGCCGAGGATCCTGCCGACGAGGCCGGTGAGGACCCGCCCAGGGCCCGCCTCGACGAAGGTGCGGGCGCCCGCGGCGTACATCGCCTCGATCTGCTCGACGAAGCGGACGGGCGCGGCGAGCTGCCCCGCGAGGATCCCGGCCAGTTCGGACGGGTCGCTCTCGTACGGCGCCGCCGTCGCGTTCGACCAGACCGGGAACGCGGGCGAGCGCAGGTCGCGGCCGAGCAGCTCGGTGTGCAGGCCCGCCGAGGCGGCGGCGACGAGCGGGCTGTGGAAGGCGCACGCGACCGGGAGCCGCTCGGCCTGCAGGCCCGCGTCCGCCAGGGCGCCCAACGCCAGGTCGACTCCCGCGGAGGTCCCGGAGATCACGACCTGGCGGGGCGCGTTGTGCTGGGCGACGACGACGCCCGCGTCCGGCAGCGCCGCGCGCACCTGGGCGGGCGTCGCGCTCACCGCCGCCATCGCGCCCGCCTCCGCCCCGGCGGCGGACAGGATCGCCTCGGCCCGCGCGGCGCTCAGGCCGATCATGTCGGCGTCCTCGAACACGCCGGCGGCGCACAGCGCGACGAGTTCGCCGCAGCCGTGCCCTGCGGCGAGGTCGGGATGCACGCCGACCGCGGTCAGCAGCCGGTGCACGGCCAGCCCGGCGATGCCGAGGGCGGGCTGCGCGACGCGCGGGTCGGCGAACTCCGCCCGAAGGCGGCGGCCTTCGGGCCGGGTGAACGCCCTCGGCGGGAACATCGCGGCCGCGTACCGCCCGCCGGCGTGCCGCAGGAGGCGCTGGAGGCGGGGGAAGGCGACGAAGAGGTCGGCGAGCAGGCCGGGCCGCCGGCTGCCCTGGCCCGGGAAGAGGAACGCGACCTGCCCGCCCCCGCCCTGCTCATCAGGCCCGACGAATACGCCCGGCGCCGGACGGAACTCGGCCGCGTGCGCCAGCTTCTCCCGGAGGTCATCCAGGTCCGAGGCGACCAGCGCCACCTGCACCGGTCCGTCGAGCGAGGCGGCGGTCCTGGCGAGGTCGCGCAGCCGGGGCCCGCCGGTCAGCAGTTCCGAGAGCCGGCCGATCGCGGCGCGGGCGGCCGGGCGGTCGGCCCCGCGGATCAGGAACAGCTCGGCCGGCCACTCGGCGAGCCCGGACACCGGCTCGGGAGCGCCGTCATAGCCGGACAGGACGGCGTGGAAGCTCGCGCCGCCGACGCCGGAGCCGCTCACCCCCGCGTACCGCTCCCCCGGTTCGGCGGCCCACGGCCGGGCGCCGCCGCCGAACGCGAACGGGCCGTCCGGCGTCCACTCCGGGTTCGGGCGGACGAGGTGCAGGGTGCCCGGCAGCACGCCCGTGTGCAGCGCGTACGCGGTCTTGACGAGCCCGGCGAGGCCCGCCGCGCGCCCGGTGTGCCCGATCTGCGACTTCACCGAACCGAGCGTCACGCTCCCCGGCGCGGCCGCGCGGAACACCGAGGCGAGGGCCGCCAGCTCCGTTCTGTCGCCCACCTCGGTGCCGTTGCCGTCCGCCTCGACGAGGCCCACGGCGGCGGGTGGCACGCCCGCGCGCTCGTACGCGCGTTCCAGGGCGCGGCGCCGCCCCTCGGGCCGGGGCGCGGCGAGGTCGGGGGAACGGCCGTCGCTCGCCCCGGCGACCGCCTTGACCACCGCGTAGATCCGGTCGCCGTCGCGCTCGGCGTCCGCGAGGCGCTTGAGGACCACGCACGCGACGCCCTCACCGGGCGCGACGCCGTCGGCCGCCGAGTCGAACGCGGCGCAGCGCCCGGACGGCGACAGCGCCCCCTCCGAGGCGCGGAGCAGGTAGTCGTGGACGCCGTCGCGCAGATCGGCGCCACCGCACAGCACCATGTCGCTCGTCCCGGAGGCGAGTTCCTTGCAGGCCGCGTCGAGCGCTGCCAGCGACGCGGCGCCGCCTGAGTCCACGGTGTGGGTCGTGCCGCCGAGGTCGAGCCGGTTCGCGATCCGCTCGGCGATCACGCTGGTGAGGACACCGGGGAGGGAGTCCGCGGTCGGCCGCGGGAGCTGCTCGTCAAGGCCGGGAGGCACCTCGCCGTAGTAGGACGGGAGCGCCGCGCGCATCCCGTAGGCGGTGCCGAGGTCGCCGCCCGCTCCCGCACCGAAGACCACCGACGTCCGGGACCGGTCGAACGGGCGGTCGGCGTACCCGGCGTCCGCCAGCGCGCGGGACGCGACCTCCAGAGACAGGAGCTGGATCGGGTCGACACGGCCGAGCGCGCCGGGCGGGATCCCGTGGGCGAGCGCGTCGAACGGAACGTCGGGGATGAATCCGCCGCACTTCGACGAGGTCCTGTCTTGGGACGGCGAGTCGACGCCCCCGACAGTGACCGAGTCGACGCCGCCGACGATGTTCGCCCAGTACCGCGCGGCGTCGGAGGCCCCCGGCAGGACGCAGTCCATCCCGATGATCGCGATGTCGGCCGGACGGCCGCCGCCCGCGGGCGCCGCGGGCCCGGCGACGCCCAGCTCAGCAGCGCGGGCTGCCAGGAAGGCGGTCGCGCCGGAGGTGACCTGCTCGTGCAGGACGGCGATACGGGTCGTGGCCGACCGCAGCGCGGCGACCTGCCCCATCGGGTAGAGGCCGTCGGAGCGCTGGACGTCCGCGTCCACCGGGGTGTCGCGGCGCAGCCCCCTGCTCGCGACGCGCAGGCGGCCGAGGTTCAGCTTCTCCAGGCGGCGCCACACCTCATCGCGCGGCGTGCCGACCTGCTCCAGCTCGCGGCGGGTCTCCTCGAACACCTGGACGTAGGGGGTGCGGGCGCAGCGGGTCGCGTGGCCGGGCGCGGACTCCAGCAGGGCCGTCCCGCCGCAGCCGAGCGCGACCTCCTGGTAGCCGGGCGGGATCGCGCCGGCCGCGACCGCCTCGGTGGTGAACAGGTACGCGGTGCCCATCAGGACGCGGACGTCGGCGCCGCGCTCGGCAAGCGGCCCGGCGAGCACGGCGACCATGGCGGCGGACCGCTCGTCGTGGACGCCGCCCGCGAACATCACCGAGAGCTCGCGCGGGTCGCCGTCGAAGGCCATCAGCCGCTCGACCTGCGCGTCCCAGAGCGGGAGGCTCGCGCGCGGCCCGACGCGGCCCCCGCATTCACCGCCCTCGAACACGAACCTGCGCGCGCCCTCGGCCAGGAACCGGTCCAGCAGTTCCGGGGACGGCGCGTGCAGGTACGTCCTGGTCCCGGCGGCCTCCAGCGGCGCGGCCTCCGCCGGGCCGCCGCCCGCGATGACCGCGTACGGCGGGGCTGCCTCGCGGATCGCGGCGAGCTGCGCCTCCCGCAGCTCCGGCGGCGCGATCCCGAGCACGCCGGCGCCCCAGGGCCGTTCGCCGAGCCGGTCCGCGGTCTCGCGCAGCAGCGCTCGTACCCGGCCGGGATCGGTCAGGCCGAGCGCGAGGAACGGCAGGCCGCCGTCCTGCGCGACCGCGCCCGCGAACGCGGAGCCGTCGGTGACCAGCGTCATGGGGCCCTGCGCGACGACCGGTTCGCCGCGCGGCGCGAGCGGCTCGGCCCGCACGGCGGCCCGCAGGTGCAGGTCGATCTGCTCCCGGACGGCCCCCACCACTCCCCCGGCGGTCTTGTACCGGCCGGCGAGCGCGGCGGCGAGCGGCGCGTCGACCGCGGCCCCGGTCCCGTCCATCGCCACCGGGGCGGACGCGGCGGTGGACGGCTCCGCCTCCCGGACCCGCGCGAGCTGGACGTCCAGGACGACCCCGGCCGCGCCCCCGGCGACCGCCGCCGCGGCGGCGTGCGGCCCGATCCCGCCCGCCGCGTACACCGGCACCTCGGGCTCGGCCAGCAGGTGCTGCAGCAGGACGAACGTGGTCAGGTCGCCGGCGCGCCCGCCCGCCTCGCGGCCCCGCGCGACGAGCCCCGCGTCGTGGGCGAGGTCCTGCGCGACGGCGGTCGCGGCGGCGGCCTCGTCCGGGCTCACGACCTCGACCAGGAGGCGGCGCCCGCGGGCGAACCCGGCGACGTCCGGCGCGCCGTCCGTCCACAGCAGGGGCCCGTCGACCAGGACGGTGCCGGCGGCCTCGGGGATCTCCTCCGGCCGGATCCGGCACCCGGCGGGCACGCGGACGCCGAACGGGCCCTCCCACCAGCGGGCGACGTCGGCCAGGGCGGCGAGCGCGGACGCCCGGTCGGCGCCGAGGTCGAGCACCCCCGTGCCGCCGGCCCGGCAGACGGCGACGGCGAGCCGGGCCGCGGGCCGACCGGACGGGGCGACCCCGATGATCTCGGGCCGGGGCCGCTCGCCCCGGCCCCCGTCGTGCCCGGCCCTGTCCGTCATGCACTGCCCCCCGACGTCCCGCGCGGCCCGGCGCGTGACCGGCGCGGCTCGCAACAACGGTCCGCAACACTACGGTCGGCGACCTGCCGATCACGGAGGCGACACACCCGGGAACGGTCGTATGGCGGCGCGGCAAAGGAGATTGGAACGTCCCTTGACACGGCATGGGCCGGAGATGGCCCTGCGCGGGTCTCGCCCCCGCGCCGCCACATATCGCATAATGGCGATCACAGTCCGTGGCGGTGTGCCGCGGACGGGCCAGGCGGGGGCGCGATGGCGACGCTGAATCCGGCGACGGGACGGTTCCGCCTCCCGGCGCGGCGACGAGCGGCGGCGGGCGGCGGCCCGGACCCCGTGCGGGCCGCCCTCGCGCCCCTGCTCGCCGCCCACCGCACCGCCCACCGCACCGCCCACAGGGCCGCCCACAGGGCCGGGCCCGGCCGACCGGGCGGCCTGCCCGCGCGGTCCGCCGAGGCCGAGCTGCTGCGCGGCTACGCGGTGGCCGAGCGCATGCACCGCGGCCAGCTCCGCAAGTCCGGCGCCCCGTACATCACCCATCCGCTGGCCGTCGCGCTGATCCTCGCCGGCATGGGCCTGGACACCACGACCCTGGTCGCCGCGCTCCTGCACGACACCGTCGAGGACACCCCGTACACGCTCGGGGAGCTCCGCGCCGACTTCGGCGACGAGATCGCGGTGCTGGTGGACGGGGTCACCAAGCTGGACGGCAGCCGCTGGGGCGACCGCGCCGAGGCCGAGACGTTCCGCAAGATCGTGCTGGCCGCGGCGGCCGACCTGCGGGTCCTGGTGATCAAGCTGGCCGACCGGCTGCACAACCTGCGGACGCTGCGCCACCAGCCCGAGCACAAGCGCGCCCGCTACGCCCAGGCGTCCCACGAGCTGCTGGTCCCGTTCGCGGACCGGCTCGGCATCCACGTGCTCACGCGGGAGATGGACGACCTCGCCTTCGCCGCCCGGCATCCGGCGGAGCACGAGGCGACGCGGCTCGCCGTCCGGGCGGCGCTGAGCCGGGCGGGCCCGACGTTCGGGCCCGCGACGGCGCTGCTGCGCCCCTCGCTCGCCGAGCACGGCGTCAAGGCGCGGGTGGGGGTCAGGCCGTCCCACCTGTACGCGGTGCACCAGGCGTTCGGCGGCGGCCTGGCCGGGCTGCGGCCGTGCGAGGCGGCGCGGCTCCTGCTGCTGGTGGACGGCTCCACTGCCGACTGCTACATCGCGCTCGGCGCCGTCCACGCCGCGCTGCATCCGGTGGCCGGGCAGGTCCGCGACTTCATCGCGACGCCGAAGGACAACCTCTACCGCTCGCTGCACACCCGGGTGATCAGCCCGGACGGCGACCCGTTCGAAGTGATCATCCGCACCGAGGCGATGCACCCGGTCGCCGAGTACGGCATCGTCGCGCACATCAGGGACGCGGGCGGCGACACGGGCCCCACCGTCGCCGAGCGCCGCGACCTGGTGTGGCTGAGCCGGCTGCTGGCCTGGCAGTCGGGCGCGCCGTCCGCGGAGTTCCTGGACCGGCTGCGCGCCGACCTCGCCGCCGGCCATGTCGCCGCGTTCACCACCCGGGGCGACATCGTCCCGCTCCCCGCGGGCGCCACCGCGCTCGACTTCGCCTACGCGCTCGGCCCCGGCACCGGCGACCGCTGCATCGGCGCCCTCGTCAACGGCCGGCTCGCGCCCATGTCGGTGCAGATCCGCAGCGGCAACGTCGTGCAGATCCTCACCGACCCGGCGGGCGCCCCCTCCGAGGACTGGCTCGGCTTCGCCGTCTCGGTGCCCGCGCGCCTCCACATCCAGCGGCGCCTCGCCCTGCGCCGCGCCGAGCAGGACGCCGAGGCCGGACGGCGCCGCCTCGTCCGGGCGCTGGCGGGACGCGACGTCGACCTGCTCGCCGCCGAGGCGCGCGGAGACTCCCTCGCCGTCGCCCGCGACCTCGGCTACTCCGACGCCGACGCGATGTACGCGGCGCTCGGCACCGGCGCCCTCGGCCTCGACGACCTGTTGGCCCGCTTCGTCCGCCCCTGAACCCCCGATTACGCTGGTGCCGTGGTGATCACATGAAGGCGTTCGAGTACGGCGTCGACGGGCCGAAAGTGATCGTGGCGGGGGTGGACGGCTCCGAGACGTCGCTGCGCGCCGGGGCGTACGCGTGGGGGCTCGCGCGCCGCGGCGGCGCCCGGCTCGTCGTCGTGCACGTCGCGCACGTCGCCTCGATGGGCAGCCTCACCCCGGGCGGGGCCGCCGCGCTGCGCGAGACCGCCGACGAGATCTCCGCGCAGATCCAGCGGGAGCTGGAGGCCGCCGCGGGACGCGGGGAGGTCCGCTACGACTTCGTCACCGAGATGGGCGACCCCTACACCGTGCTCGCCCGCGTCGCCGACGAGTCCCGCGCGGACGCCGTGATCGTCGGCGCGTCGGCGCAGGCCGGGCACCGGCTGATCGGGTCCGTCGCCGTCCGGCTGGTCAAGGCGGGGCGGTGGCCGGTGACCGTCGTGCCCTGAGGTCCTCCCGCGCGAGCTTCGGCTGACGGCCCCGGACGAGCCGGTGGACGTGCAGGTGCGGCGGCGGCTCCGGCACGTCCGGGTCGTCTCCTCGGCGGCCCCCGACCCGCTGACGATCATGGTCGGGCGCGTCTGAACGGGCCGTCCCACGGGAACTGCCGGGTGGAGGCCGCGACCACGGCGCACAGCAGCGCCACCACGGCCGACCCGCCGGCCAGGTTGATCCCGGACGTCGCGAGCGCCGCGTCGAGCCTGCCGTGCAGCGTCAGCGGCAGGATCGTCAGCAGCGCCACCGCGATCCCGCCGATCCAGGCGAACGCCCGGACCGGGCGCGCCGCCGACGACAGCAGCAGGTGCATCAGCGCGGTGGCCTGGATCGTCGCCGCCGAGGCGCACAGCGCGTAGCTGGTCGCGGCGGGCGCGGCGGCGGTGTGGCCGCCCGCGAACACCGGCACCTCGACGCCGAACGCCGACCGCAGCCCGATCACCACGGCGAACGAGAGGCCCCCGCCGACCAGCGCGGCGGAGATCCCCGTCCACCACAGCGGGCGCAGCGGCGGTCCGGCCCCTTCCCTGGAGACCTCCTCGTGGAGCGCGATGAAGTCCTCGTACCGTTTGGGCGGCGCTTCCATCGGGCGCCGCCGCGCCGCGGAGGGACAGCGGAACGAGCGTTCCCACGGCCGCGGCGCTGGGCGGCCGGCGTGCCTGCCCGGCAGGCCACCGGAGTTCCGCCCGAAGGATGAGTCGGGCATGGTGCCTCCCCCGGTGCGAACGTAGGAGTGCTACCCGGGGCCCTAGGGAGGAATTCGCGCAACGTCACCATTTTGCAGATGTTTGGCCGCGTTCCCCCGTATGGCAGAACACGGCGGAGCCCCGGGGAGCGCGGTGCTCCCCGGGGCTCCGAAGCCGCTCGGACCAGGCCCGTTCAGTCCGTTCCGGCAGGCCGAACCCGCGGGCCCGTCAGACCAGGCCGGCCTTCTCCAGCGCCGCGCAGCAGGTGCCCGTGATCAGGCGGGCCACCACGTACGGGTCGACGTTGGCGTTCGGACGGCGGTCCTCGATGTAGCCCTTCTTGTCCACCTCGACCTGCCACGGGATGCGCACCGAGGCGCCGCGGTTCGACACGCCGTAGCTGAACTCGCTCCACGGGGCCGTCTCGTGCATGCCGGTCAGCCGCCGCTCGATGTCGGCGCCGTACCCGGCGACGTGCTCCTGCGCCTTCTCGGCGAGCGCCTCGCACGCCGCGATGATCGCGTCGTAGCCCTCGCGCATGGCCTTGGTGGAGAAGTTGGTGTGCGCGCCGGCGCCGTTCCAGTCGCCCTCGACCGGCTTCGGGTCGAGCGTCGCGGACACGTCGTGGTTCTCGGCGATGCGGTAGAGCAGCCACCGGGCGACCCACAGGTGGTCGCCGACCTCGAGCGTGCCCGCCGGGCCGATCTGGAACTCCCACTGGCCGGGCATGACCTCGGCGTTGATGCCGGAGATCTTCAGGCCCGCGGCCAGGCAGGCGTCCAGGTGCTCCTCGACGATGTCGCGGCCGAACACCTCGTCCGCGCCCACGCCGCAGTAGTAGAAGCCCTGCGGGGCCGGGTAGCCGCGCTCCGGGAAGCCGAGCGGGCGGCCGTCCTTGTAGAAGGTGTACTCCTGCTCGATGCCGTACCAGGAGTCCTGGGCCGCGTACTGCTCGGCCACGGGCCGCAGCTTGGCCCGGGTGTTGGTCTCGTGGGGCGTGCCGTCGACGAGGTAGACCTCGCACAGCACCAGCTTGTTGTCCCCGCCCCTGATCGGGTCGGGGCAGGAGAAGACCGGCTTCAGCACGCAGTCCGAGTGGTCGCCTGGCGCCTGGTTCGTGCTGGACCCGTCGAACCCCCAGTCCGGCAGGTCGGCCCCGTCGGCGAGGATCCTCGTCTTCGACCGCAGCCGGGCGGTCGGCTCGGTGCCGTCGATCCAGATGTACTCGGCCTTGTAGCTCAACGTCGGTCCCTTCGTCGCTGCCGGGCCTTGCGGGTTCGGCCTCACAGAACGTGCCAACTGGGCATTTCGCACCTGTTGCCCTTTTGTGAACGGCATGTAACACGCAACGCGACCTGCTGAGACGTTCCTCACACGACGTGCCCGCACGTCGGCCCGGGCGTCCCAGAACGCCCCACACACCCCACCGAAGCGCCCCCAAGCATCCGATACACGACAATAAGGCAATTTTCCACCATTTACTAAAACTTATCTCCCGCCCAGGCTGAACCCTCGCATGTTTCTTTAACTCCTCCACACCGGCCGCATGATCAGTTCGGTTCATGATGAGCGAGGATCCGTAGCAAAGGTCCCGATCAAGGAGCCGTAGAACGGGGGAAGAGAATGAAGCGAGTATTCGCGGCCTCAGTGGGCACGGCCGTCGCAGTGACGGGGTTCGCCTCCATGGCGCCGGCGAGCCAGGCGGCCGACGGCGGCAGGCACCACGTCCACGTGGTGAAGCCCGGCCATTCGATCCAGCGGGCGGTCGACCACGCCCGGCCCGGCGACACCATCCTGCTCAAGGCGGGCCGCTACGAGGGCGGCGTCCTCGTCCGCAAGCGCCTCACCATCCGCGGCGAGGGGAACCGGACCATCCTGCGCCCGGGCCGCCACGACCACTGCGCGAAGGCCAAGGCGCCCGGCATGGGGATCTGCGTGGTCGGCACGCCGCGGCACAAGGTCCACGGCGTGACGATCCGGAACCTGACCGTGTGGGGTTTCAAGAACACCGGCGTCTACGGCATGCACACCGACCGCCTCAGCGTCCTGGCCGTCCTGGCCAAGAACAACGGTGAGTACGGCATCACCGAGTTCCGCTCCACGCGCGGCCGGTTCCTCTGGAACTGGACCATCGACAACCGCGAGGACGCCGGCCTGTACGTCGGCGACACCCCCGACGCGCGCGGGACCGTCGTCGCCGGCAACCACAGCCTCGGCAACACCCTCGGCGTCCTCGTCCGTCACGCCCACCACGTCGTGGTCCGCGACAACGAGGTCGCCGGCAACTGCGTCGGCATCGCCCTGGTGGACGACGGCCAGGTGGGCGGCCAGGGCCACAACGCGGTCTGGAAGAACAAGGTCGTCAAGAACAACCGGACCTGCGAAGCGCACGAGGACGTCCCCGCGCTCGGCGGCACGGGCATCCTGCTCATCGGCGGTGAGCACAACACGATCGCCAAGAACGTCGTGAAGGGCAACCGCGGGGCGCTGCCCTCGTCCGGCGGGATCGTCCTCCTTCCGGGCGAGCCCCAGAGGAACGGCCACGCCCGCCCTGCCCGGTACAACCTGATCGAGGACAACGTCGCCCTGCGGAACGCTCCGTTCGACCTGGTCGACAGGAGCGGCAGCAGGACCAACCGCTTCCGCGACAACAAGTGCCGGACCTCGGACCCGCGCCACCTCTGCAGGCACCACCACTGAGCGGAGACGCCACTGGCAGGACCCCGCTCCCGTACCCGGGAGCGGGGTCCTCTCACTCCGGCGGGCCTCCGCCGCGCAGGAACCGCTCCCCGAGCGGCGTCAGCGCGTGGTGCACCGTCTTGCCCCGGCGCTCGCTGGTGAGGAGCCCGGCGCCGCGCAGGGCGGTGGCGTGCTGGGAGGCGGACGCCGCGCTGACCCCGAGCCGGGCCGCCAGCGTCCCGGTCGTGAGCTCCCCGTCCGCGCCCACCAGCCGGATCACGGCGGCCCTGGTCCGCCCGAACACCTGCGGCAGGGTGTCGCCCGTTCCGGTGAGCGGCCGGGACGAGGGGACCACCACGGTCGCGGGGCCGGCGCCGGCGACCATGACGCGCGGCCCGGTCACGAACACCGAGGGGATGAGCAGGAGCCCGCGCCCGCCGAGGCGGACGTCCCCGTCGCGCAACGTCTCGACCTCAAGCACCGGGGCCGTCCAGCGGATGGCGGGATGCAGGCTCCCGAGCAGGCCGCCGATCCCGTCGCGGGCCATCGTCCGGGCGTGCCGGGACGCCTCGGCGCACAGGTGGTCGCTGAGGTCGGACCACGAGTCGGCCAGCGCGGCGCTGTGGAAGTCGCGGAGCCCGCGGACCAGCGCCCGCATGGTCTCTCCGTCCCCGCCGGCGAGGCGGGGCAGCCACGAGGCCGGCGGCCGCGGGCCGTGCGAGCGCTCCAGCTCGTCGCGGATCCGCCGGACGGGCGTCGAGGCGACGGCGTCCAGCTCCGATTCGAACCCCGGCACCACCGTGTACGGCGTCAGGAAGTCGGGGAACCAGCGTCCGGGCGGCACCAGGTCGAGCAGCAGGCGGGACGGGCCGGTGAGCCCGGCGCGCGTCCGCGACCGCCAGCCGCCGGGAATCGGCTCCGGCCCGACGGCGCGCAGGGCCTGGGCCCCGAGAACGGTCTGGGCGATCGGCGAGAGGCCGGGGGTGATGCGAATCCGGGTGAGGTCCTCATAGTCGAGCCAGAGCCGGAGCATGGGTCGGAGAATACGACATTTAACCTATTTCTGAAATCATTGCACCCGGCGCGGAACGTGCTGGAAGGTGCGGGCATGAATCGACTCCGCCTGTTCTGCCGTGCCGTTCCGCTGATGGTGTTCGCCGCCGTGGCCGCGGTCGCCCTCCCCGTCCGCGCCGACGACGGCACGAGCGTCCGCGAGGGCGACATCAACGGGGTCCCCTACCGCGTCGAGGTCCCCGCCCGCTGGAACGGGACACTGCTGCTGTGGAGCCACGGCGCGTACAGCCTGGAGTTCCCGGCGCCCTCGGAGATCTCGCTGACGAACCACCCGGCCACCCGGCAGTGGCTGCTCGACCACGGGTACGCGCTCGCGGCCTCGCAGTTCCGCGTCGCGCAGGGCTGGGGGGTGGTCGAGTCCGGGCTGAAGGACCAGATCGACCTGCTCGACTGGTTCACCGCGAACGTCGGAAAGCCCCGGCGCACCGTGTCGGCGGGCTCGTCCGCCGGCGGCCTGACCTCGGTGCTCCTGGCGGAACGCAACCCCGGCCGCTTCGCCGGCGTCGCCTCCCTCTGCGGAGTGCTCGGCGGCACGACGGGCCACTTCAACAGCGCCCTCGACACCAACTTCGCGGTCAAGACGCTCCTGGCGCCCGACCTGGAGCTGGTGCGCATCAAGGACCCGCAGGCCAACACATCCAGCGCCCGGCGCGCGCTCGGGACCGCCCTGGGCGACCCCGGCGGCCGCGCCCGCCTCGCCCTCGCCGCCGCCCTCGCGGACATCCCCGGCCGCTACACCTCGCGGGCACCGGCGCCGGACACGGTCGCCGGCCAGGTGGAGCAGCAGGTCTACTACGCCGCCTACGACCGCGGCGCCTTCTGGGGCGCCAACCGCGCCGACATCGAGAAGCGCGCGGGCGGCAACCCGTCCTGGAACACCGGTGTGAACTACCGGGCGCTCCTCGCCCGCTCCAGCCAGAAGGCCCTGGTCAAGCGCGCCTACCGCGAGGCCGGCCTGAGCCTGCGCGACGACCTCGCCCGCCTGAACGCGGCACCGCGCGTCAAGGCGGACCCCGCCGCCGTCCGCTACCTCGACCGGTACGGCACCCCCACCGGCCGGACGCCCTCGCCGGTCGTCACTCTGCACTCGACGGGCGACGGCAACGTCCCGCCGGAGAACCAGCGGTGGTACGCCGAACACGTGCGCAACCCGGCGAACCTGAGGCAGCTCTACGTCGACCGCGGCTACCACTGCTCCTTCACCGCCTCCGAAGAGATCGCCACGCTGCGGACGCTGCTCACCCGGATGAACACCCACCGCTGGCCGGACACGCGACCGGCGACCCTCAACCGCTTCGCGGGGTCGCTTGCGCCTGACTACCAGACGGTGTTCGACATGGACCCCGAGCCCGGCATGCACCCCACGACCCCGTCCTTCACCTACCACCACCCGGGCCGCTACCTGCGCCCGTAAGAGGCACCATCCACAGAGGCCATGGTCCGCGGGGGCGAACCATGGCCTCTGTGCGATGAGTTCGGCGGTCGAGCGGAGTCCACACGTACAGACCCTGCCGCAACCCTGGAGGAGCGATGACCGCCAAGGCCCTGCCACCCGTCGTCGACGCCGAGACCTGGCGTCGCCAGCTCGACGACCTGCGCGCCCGCGAGAAGGCCGCGACCCGCGAACTCGACGCGATCGCCGCCCAGCGCCGCCGCCTGCCGATGGTCGAGATGCCCGAGTACACCCTGGAAGGCGAAGAGGGCCCGGTCAGCCTGGCCGAGATCTTCGACGGGAGGTCCCAGCTGATCGTCTACAACCACATGTGGTTCCCTGGCGAGAAGTGGCAGTGCCCGGGCTGCACAGGCTTCACGTCCCAGTTCACCCGCTTGGAGTTCCTGGACGCCTACGACGCGCGCTTCGTCATCGTCACCCAGGGCCCGATCGACGAGGCCCTCGCCTACAAGAAGCGCGTCGGCAACAAGATGACCTGGTACTCCACCGCGAACAGCTCGTTCGGCACCGACGTGGGCGCCCCTCCCGGCGGCGGCTTCGCGGTCAACGTCTTCCTACGCGACGGCGACACCGTCTACCGCACCTGGCACACCAACGGCCGGGGCACCGAGCAGCTCAGCCACACCTTCCCCCTGATCGACCTGCTCCCCTACGGCCGCCAGGAAGAATGGCAGGACGCCCCCGAAGGCTGGCCCCAGTCCCCCACCTACACCCGCTGGGCAGGCTCCGAAGAAATAGCAGCCAACTACGGCCAGGACGCCTGACACGCCGCGGCCTCCTGGAAAAGGCTTCGACGTGAAGCGCGAGGCCGGGCATGCTTCCCACCGTGCATGAGAACGGCGACCATCGCGGGCGGTACACGCTGACCGACGAGAACGGCCACGTGTGGGGAGCATGCCCGACGGTGGAGGGTTTCTTCGGAAACCACCAACGCGGGACTTACGAACTCTTCGGCTGGATCCCGGAATGCGCTGAGATTCCAGACCGGCCTGGCAACGGGGTGTGGCTGGTGCCCGACGACAAGGCGCTTGACCCCTGGCGCCTGGATGACGTGGAGAACCTAGGGCGGTGTCGGGGAGCCGACAGCCTCGTGATGAGGGGCCTGGACGAATTCGAAGGCCCACCCGAGGGATACAGAGGCCCGGTCCGAGTACACAACGGTCACCGCTGGCTGGGCTCCTGCCGAGAATTCACCCGGATCCTGCCCGCCGAGGAGGTGCCCGCGCTCGTCCTGCGGCGCCTCGTTCCAAGCGACCGGCTTCTGACGGCGCTGGCGACGGGCACCCGCCGAGCACTGAACCTGGGAGAGGCCACCCTGGAGGTAAGGGCTGACCACGGAGCCCTACTCCTCAAAGAAGTGCTGTGGCCCAAGATCAGTGCCTGGGCGCCCTCGTTCCCCGGATCCGGCCTGATCGACCTCCATCTCGCCGAAGGGACCTTCACGCCCGTGCACGAACGCGCCCGGCCCCTCTGGGACCAATGGTTCACCGGCCCGCCGGCCTCCAAGGGCGCCTGGACCGGCCTCGACACCGGGCCCCGAGGAGACTGGCTCACCCTCGTCCGCCAACGCGGCTGCCAGATCACCCATCGTGCCCGGCCGGCCGGCCACACCTACGAACTCGACGGTCGGCACGTCACCGACGAACCCGGCCTCTACCTCGCGCTCGGCGAGGCCGTGAACGGCCCGGGCGGCTACTTCGGCGGTTGCCTGCCCGCCCTGGCCGACTGCCTGTACGGCGGCTTCGGCTACACCGCCCCCTCGACCCTGCTCTGGCGCGACGCTGCGACCGCCCGGGAGCATCTGTCCCGCACCCTGAGTCCTGAGGGCGAGGAGTACAGCCTCTTCTCGGTAGTCCTCGATGTCCTGGCCGAGCGTGGGATGAGCGTCACCCTGGCATGATGCGGACCTCCTGTGCTTCCGCGTGTGAGACCTGAGGACCATGGGCAAATGGATGTGGCTGACCAGGTACGACGGTGCCGAGGTCGCGGCTGTGCTAGATCATCCGCACGGCCTGCACGCGGGCCTCGAGCGGCTGTTCAACGTCTGGGAGGACCTGCCCGTCGGCCTCGGATACGACCCGTCCGGCTCCTTGAGGAAGCTCGAGGCGGTGGACACCCACAGGGCTTGGGACGCCCTGCACGTCCTGCTGACCGGCCACCCGAACGAGGATTACGAGCAAGCCTCAGGGGCCCCACCCGCATGCGACGTGGTGATGGGCGGCCTGGTCATGAACGAACCCGGGAAAGGCTCCCTCCTACACGTCCCGCGCCTCCTACGCCCCGACCGGGTACGAGCGGTAGACGCCTTCCTATGCGACCTAGACCGCGACACCCTGATCCGTGAACGCCACGCGCACCTGAAGGAACTCCAGCCCTACTCCTTCGAAGGCTGGGGCCGCCTCCCAAGCGGCGAGGACGGCGACATGGTGCAACAAGGCGTCCTGGCAAAGGCCTTCGACACCGTCCGCGACTTCTACGCCCGCGCCGCTACCGCAGGCAACGCAGTAATCAAGGAAATCGCCTAACTGGCCTGCCATCGTGTCCGAAATGAAGGACGGGATGCGCCGCCACCCAGCGGCAGAGCGCCTCTGCTGGACCACCCGGGGAGTCAGAGACCCTCGTGGGAGCCGTCTTCCTCTCCGAATCGGACGACCTCGACGCGGCAGTCTTCATCGTCAACGGACCCGAAGCGAAGCACGGCGTCGGTCGGCGGGAGGCCGGCCCTTCGAAGCAACGGCTCAACGCTCCTGAACAGGGCATCGGCGTCCGGCCCGTAAAGGTAGATCCTCGCAGCCCCGGCGCCGAACTCGTGGCCGTCGACCTCACCGCTTCCAGCCGCCTCAAGGACGGCTTCAAGATGGTCTTCGAGGGCGTAGACGGCTTCCCGCTCCGCCTCCTCACCGAAGCCGTCGCCGCTCAGGGCGAAGTTCAAGAAGACGGCATGCTCATCGGACACCGACGACTCCACGCTTCGGCTGCTGGCTTGTCTGAACACTAAAGCACTGAGAAACAGCGCGGCCCCAGTGACACCTGGCGGGCAGGGCGGAGGCGGTATGAAGCGCGGCCCGACGACCCGTCCGGCGACCGGCACCCACGCCCCGGGGGGACAGCCGCCCGAGCGCCGGCGGCCCCTCGCTCCGACCAGCCCAATTCGGCGGCACTCCCAACTACATAAGAACTGGCCGAAAGCGGTCGCGGCCGGTATGCGCCTTCCGGCGACCTGCGCACCCGCGGTCGGCGAAGCTGTTTCGGTGCGTTACCAGAAAAACGACCTCAGACTGGATCCGCGAATTATAGTAGCCCATGTCATGGCCGAAACGCCGGCCAGTCACTTCTTGACCAAGGGCATATTCGGCTTCGCTGCGACCATCCTGACGGCGATAATTCTGGGCCCCTTGTTCCATGACTACTCGCTGTTGTTCGGCCTCGTTGTCGGCATAGCGCTCGCATGGGAGGCCGCGGGCGAAAATCTATTGCAGGCAGGCGCCGAGGTGGCCGCACGCTTTCCTGCTCCGAACAGACTGTTCCGCCATCAAGGAAATCGCGAAAAGGTGCGAGCCGAAGCGATCGTGGCCGGTGACTGCATTCACTCTTTGGAGGACCATCGCCTGGCCCTCGAAGAGCACAGCTAAAGAAGAGCCGAAGCGCTCAAGGAACATGAAATGAAGGAGAAGGAGCGGAGACGCCAATACGAATCGACATGGGGCGATCAGCGCAACTTCTATCGCCAACCATTCTACTTCCCCGAAGGTAAGCCCAGGAAGAGATACCATTGCGTTCTTTTCGTGGCCCGCAGGAAGGACGGGAGGCTGGTATTTACGACCCCCCACGGCGAACTCCGCCCGTATGCGCCGGACGAAGCGTTCGAACGCCGCCCCAGAAGGACTCAATTCAAGCGAAGCATTGAGCGCATGGCGGCCTGCCTTTCCGACCTCCTCTACCTGGTGGAAGGCGACACCAGACCCGAAGAGGAGATCATAGATGCCTTGAACGGCGACTACAGCGCGGCCGAGATCGGGCAGGCCCTCCGGGCGGCCCTGAGCGCAGGGCTCCTGAAACGCCCTATGACCCTGAAGCGAGCCCTCCACGAATCTGTTTCTTTGGCCCATCTCACAGACCGCTTCCACCCGCTCCCCTTGCGCAAGTTGGAGTTGACCGAGCGAGGAACGGCATGGATCCAAGTAGACCGGCACCCCAAAGGAAATGACATGAAGGACTCGGAGAACGACAACAGCCCGCACTTCAACTTCTTCGGCGACGTCTCGTTCACCGAGTCATCCGTGACGGGGGACGTCAACAAGACCACGTACATCAACAATAGTTCAGCCGAGATCGACGAGGTGCTCAGGCAAGCCATATCTCTGATCCGCGCAAACGAGGCGCAGTTGCAAAGATTCACGGACTACACCGCCGAACTGGTGGCTGCGGCCGACGTTCTCCAAGCGGCGATACTCCAAGGGGACGTCCGCACCCCCCGGGCGCGTCAAGCACTTAACGTCATGATTCGTGCAGGTGAAGGACTCTTCCTCGGCGTGGCCGGCAACACCATGTACGACCAACTCAAGGAAGTCCTTCAAATGCTGTCCCACTGATAAACGAAGGCGAGCAGGCGCTGGAACACAATCCCCCTCCACTCCGGCAACCGCTGCGCGCACCCCGCTGTCAACAAATCCTCCAGGAGCAGGCGATGGACAACGAGATTCAGCTGATCAGTGACGGTGATGGACTGGCGGTCATCGGGGATGCGGCGGAGGTCGAACGCTTCCTCGTCTCGGAGGGCCTGCCATCGAAGGACCTCGGACTGCAACGGCTCAAGTCCGTCGTCGGCACGGGGGCCGTGGTCGCGCAGGCCGGTTCGGAGATCGCCGCCAACTCCGGTCGCTGGGTGAAGCTGACTCGGGAGTCGGCACAACTCGCCAAGAAGTACGGGCTGAGGGAAAGCTCGAAGTCGGGTCTCAGCACGGGTGTGGTGAAGGGCCAGAAGGGTCAGATCAGGGGCTTCGTCGAATTCGTGAAGGCACCCCGCTCACTTCTGACCAACCCGGCGGTCCTTGCCGGCGCTGCGGGGATCATGGCGCAGATCGCGATGCAGCAGACCATGGACGAGATCACCGACTATCTCGCCACGATCGACGAGAAGGTCGACGACGTGCTGCGCGCCCAGAAGGACGCCGTGCTGGCCCGCATGATCGGAGTCGGCTTCGTCATCGAGGAGGCCATGACCATCCGAGAGAAGAGGGGCAGGGTCGACGAGGTCACGTGGTCGAAGGTGCAGACCGCGCCGGCGACGATCGCGGAGACCCAGGCGTACGCCCTGCGGCAACTCGACGCACTCGCGGAGAAGCTGGAGCGCAAGACCAAGATCGGTGATCTCGCCGAGACGGCCAAGGAAGCCGAGTCCATGGTTCGGGAGTGGCTCGCTGTTCTGGCTCGCTGCTTCCAACTGCAGGACGCGATCGCCGTACTCGAACTCGACCGGGTGCTGGACGCGTCTCCGGAGGAGTTGGACGGGCATCGCCTCGGACTGAAGGCCGCCCGGCAGCACCGGCTGGAACACATCTCGCGGTGCACCGAGCATCTGGTGGCCCGAATGAATGCGGCCGCCGGCGCGGCCAACGCGAAGGTGCTGCTGCACCCGACCAAGTCCCCGGCCGTAGTCCAGTCGAGCAACCATGTCGCGACCAGCGTCCATGACTTTCAGGGGCGGCTCGGGATCGAGTCAGGTCGCCAGTCGTCGGAGGCGAGGCGATGGGTGGCCGCGGCCACGGAGGTGAGGGACAGGGCGCTGGAAACAGGAGCAAAGGGCGTCGATGCCGCCAGAAGCCGCGGCAATGAGACCCTCGAGCGGGCCAACTCGGTAAAGGACAGCATCGCCGAGCGAGCTCGCCGCCTACGCGCCGACGAGAAGGAACGCGACAAGGAAGGCTGAGCAAGCGCACGAGCCGCCGACTCCTTGCTTGCAGCGAGGTGATCATGGAACCTGGAGGCACTGACCTGGACCTCGGCAACACGTCCGGGACGGCAGGCGTCCTCCCTTCACTGCGCTGACGGCGTTGACCACCGCACGACGCTGTGAACTCGCAGTATGAGGCGGACGCTGCCGCACTTGCCAGGACCGGACGTGCGTATTACTCAGGTCGCGTGGCTGACCGGCCGTGACCACGACCGTCCACCAGTTGCAGGCCCGGGCGGTAATGAAAAAGGGCGCTGCCTCCATGGACGCCTTCTTCACCCCGAATCCTAGGTGAGCTGGCAGAGGGTCCCGCAGAGTGGACAGAAGGCGCGCTTGGCTGTCGCAGTGACGTCCAACCCGCAGTCGGGGCAGTGGCCCTGTTCGTACAGTGCCGACTCGGGGCCGAAGCCGCCGTCGTAGAAGTCACGGTCGGGCCAAGCGACGGCCTCGATCAACGGCTGCGTCGACGATGGCTCTCCGACTGACGGGCGGGAGACTTCAGCGAGCAGGAGGACCGAGGACGTGATGCTGCCTTGTTCTCCATGCGCTGGCAGCACACGGCGGAGAACGTCGACCAGTTCGGGGAGATTCAGGCGGAGCAAGTCCTGCGCCAGACGGTCGCGCTCATCGTCGGTGGTCACGGGCAGCAGGCTACTCAGTCCGGCTGCCCGGGCCCGAAGAACGTTCCTGTTCTCCGGGCTGGTCACTCAGCTGGTCACCCACAAGATCGAAGGCCATGATCCGCGGGGGCGGATCATGGCCTTGACGTGGGTGGGCGCGGACGGTTTCGAACCGCCGACTCCTCGCTTGCAAGGAGCCGTGATCATCAACTGGACGGCGCTCACCTGGGCGTTCACAACCCGTCCGGGACGGTGCACGCTCTCTGCCCACAGACCTAATGGCACGCTAATGGCACGGACGCACGGCAAGATCACACAGGCTGATCAAGGTTCTGAGATGCTACGCCTCACAGCTTCTGCGCTCCCGTCTGGCACGCAAGCGGCACGGGGCCGTCCTCCCGCATGGCACGCACACCACTCCCCCGCCTGAGCTTCCCGTCTGTCGTCGTCCCGCGCTCCGCGCCGCCGGGCCAGGGCCAAGGGGGTGAAGGTGGAGCGCCCCACCGGACGAACGACCTTCACCCCCTGGCCCTGGTCTGGTAGATCCCCGATCGGGACGACGGCAGACGGGAAGCTCAGGCCCACACCCCAACCCGCGGCGACCGTCACGGACACGCCCCTACTTCCCGGAGCCGGAGTGCCCCCCGCCGGAGGCAGAATGGCCGATCGATAGAGACGGGGCAAGGATGAGCGATGCTGAGGTCTTGGGTGCCTGGTGGCGCTCATTGGTTGATCAGGCTCGGGAGGTGACCACGGTCCGGGCGCTGTGGTTCGGCATCGTGGAGTTGGCGGGGACCGAGGGCGCCAGTTGGAATCTGTATGTGGGCGGGTGTCGGGAGTTCGCTCGGGAGGATGACACAGGCGACTGGGCCGCTGAGCCTGCTTGGTGGCCAGAGGGGCGCTACCTATTCCTGACTGGCTTGAACGAGCGTGCAGAAGACGGCGCTGACGCGATGCTGGCGTATGTGGCCGGCCTCGTCCGCTCTCTGGCTCCCGAGCAGTCTTGGCCTGGCCTCCTGGAGGGGGTTGCAGTCGGTTTCGATGACGGTGATTTTGCGCTGACTTGGACGGCTTAGCGGCGGCGCGTGGCCCGTGACCGCCAGCAGTTGGCGGACGGAGCGGCGGCGGCACGATGCCCGGCCCGGCGCGGCACGGCCGTCCCGAGCGATGGACGACAAGATCAACAAAGCCGACTCGGATGACGACGATGGGGCGGCCGGAGCGCTCGCGATCGTGGGCTAATGGCACGCTAATGGCACGAGACCCCGTTTCCATGATCGGAAACGGGGTCTTCTGGCTGGTGGGCGCGGCAGGTTTCGAACCTGCGGCCACTCGCTTGTAAGGCGAGTGCTCTACCCCTGAGCTACGCGCCCGCGTTGCCGGGAAAGCGTACCTGGTTCTTGGGGGCGATCGCGAAGCGGCGGGGGGCGGGGCAGGTCAGGCCATGGCCTCGCGGACCAGGTGGGTGTCAGTGAACTGTTCGAAGTCGGTGATCTCTCCGGCCTGGACGCGCCAGACGTGGACGAAGCGGACGCGCATGCCCTTGCCGGTCTCGCGGTAGGTGCCCGAGTAGTGGCCGATCGCTACCACGGTTCCGTCGCCGCCGTCGATCAGTTCGTCGGGGTCGGCGCGGAAGCCCTTCCACTCCTTGGCGAGGCGGCCGAACACGCCGGCCTTGATGGCTTCCGTGCCCACATAGGTGCCCGCGTAGGGGAAACCGGCCATCTCGGTCCATGCCACGCTCTCGGCGAACTTCTCGACCATGCCGGCCAGGTCGCCGCGGGCCGAGGCCTCGTAGTGGGCCTTGACGATGTCGTATGCCTCGCTCATGTGGTGTCTCCCGTGTCGACGAGTCTGTCCGGCCCAGCGTCCCAGAGTGCCTTGGTTGCGCGGTCAGGGTCAGGTGGGTAGGCCGCCTAGGAGGCGTAGGGCCGTGCGCATCAGGGGTGGGTGGGCGAGGCCTTGGTGGGTTGCCAGGCGCATGAGGTGGGGGTTTTCCAGGGCGCGGGTGAAGGCTCGGCCTAGGGCGAAGGGGGTGCTGTTGGCACGGTTGACGGCGGCCGGGTACTTCCGCAGGACGTGTTCGGGGAACGGGGAGCGGAAGGCCGATGTGATCACTTCGGCGGCCAGGCGGCCTGCCTCCAGGGCGTAGGAGATTCCCTCGCCGCTGGACGGGTTGACCATGCCGCCGGAGTCGCCCGCGAGGAGGACGCCCGGTAGGTAGTGGGGACGGCGGCTGAAGCCCATGGGGAGGGCCGCGCCGCGTAGGGGGCCGACCGCGTTGTCCTCCGTGAAGCCCCAGGACGGGGGTAGGGAGGCTAGCCAGCGGGAGCAGAGCTGGTGGTAGTCGGGGTGGTCGGTGCGCAGGAACGCGACGCCGACGTTGCAGGTGCCGTCGCCCATGCCGAAGATCCAGCCGTATCCGGCTGGCGCCAGGTCGAGTTGGATCTCGAGGTACTCGTCATCGTGGCGGGGGCTGCGGAAGTAGCGGCGGCCCGCGATGCCGATGGGTCGGTCGCGGCGTGGACGCAGGCCGAGCGCTACCGAGAGGCGGGACGAGGCTCCGTCGGCGGCGATGACCAGGCGTGCCTTGTGGGTTCCGGTGGAGGTGCGGACGCCTTGCACACGGCCGTTCGCCGTCAGCGGTGCCGTAACCTTGGTGTTCTCTCGGAGGGTCGCGCCGGCGCGGACGGCGTTGCGGGCCAGGATCTCGTCCAGGTCGGCCCGGGTGCGGGTGAGGCCTAGGCCGCCGTTCGGCCAGGGGAGTTCTAGGCGGCGGTCCCCGCCGAGTAAGCGGACGCCTTTGGTCGGGAACCAGCCGGGGCCGGTCGTAACCACACCGAGGGACTTCAGCTCCTGGACGGCCCTCGGCGTCAGGCCGTCACCGCACACCTTCTCGCGCGGGAACGAGGTCTTCTCCAGCACTAGGACGTCGAGGCCGGAGCGGGCGAGATGGGTCGCGGCGGACGAGCCAGCGGGGCCCGCGCCCACCACGATGACGTCGTGCATCACAGGTACCGATTGAACCAGTCGGCGGCCTGCGCGGTGACCTCTTCGAGCGCTCCGGGCTCCTCGAACAGATGGGTCGCGCCGGAGATCACATGGACCTCGGAGACGGGGAGGCTGCGGTGCGCCTGCTCGTTCAGTTCCAGCACCTCGGTGTCGCGCCCGCCGACGAGCAGCAGTACGGGGGCCTGGACCTGCGGGAGGGACGGCCCCGCCAGGTCGGGACGCCCGCCGCGGGAGACGACCGCGGCGATCTTCTCGGGACGGGCCGCGGCGGCGCCGAGGGCGGCGGCCGCGCCGGTGCTCGCGCCGAACAGGCCGATGGGGAGGCCCGCCGTGTGCGGGGCGGCTTCGAGGCCCTCGGCGAGCCCGTCGACCGCGCCGACGAGCCGCCGCGTGAGCAGGTCGATGTCGAAGCGGAGGGCCGCGGTCACCCGGTCGGCCTCCTCCTCGGGCTCGGTGAGCAGGTCGATGAGGAGCGTCCCGATCCCGGCCGCGTTGAGGCCTTCGGCGACCGCGCGGTTGCGGGGGCTGTGCCGGGAGCTGCCGCTGCCGTGCGCGAACAGGACGACGCCCCGCGCGCCGTCCGGGATCACCAGATCGCCCGGCAGCTCGGCGTCCGGCAGCGTCAGCGTGATCATATGTTCGGCGGCTCCGCGCTGATGTCGGCGAGGGCCGAGCGCTCGTCGCGCTGGACGGCCAGGTCGCCGATGGACACCATGCCGATCGGGCGGTCGCCGTCGACGACCGGGAGCCGGCGGACGGCGTGCGCCCGCATCAGCCGCACGGCCTCCTCGGCGTCCGCGGCGGGCTCGACGGTGATCATGTTGGTGCTGCAGACGTCGGAGACGGCCGTGCGGGCCATGTCGCGGTGCTCCGCCACGGCGCGGACGACGATGTCGCGGTCGGTGACCAGGCCCAGCAGCCGCCCATCGTGGACCACCAGGACGTCGCCGATGCCGTGCTGGCGCATGAGGTCTCCGACCTCGACCAGGTTCGTGTCCGGGGACACCGCCACGGGCACGGGCGTCATCACTTCGTTCACCCTCTGGGACATGCGAGACCTCCTCCCCCGGCTCCCTCGAAGGCTCGCGTACCCAGCGGCGGGCGGGAATATGTTCGTGCCGGCTAGGCGGGTGTGTCAGGGCCCTCCCGCTCGGCGAGGAAGCGCTCGAACTGCGCGCCGAGCTCCTCGGCGGTCGGCATGTCCTGCGACTCGGCGAGGAGGTTGTCGCGCTCGGCGGCGCCCGCGAAGGCGTCGTACTGCTGCTCCAGCGCCCGGACGACCTTCTCGACCTCGTCGTTGCCGTCCACCTGCTCGGCGATCTCGGCGTCGGTGGCGGCGGCGGCCTCGCGGAGCCGGTCGACCGGCAGCACCAGCCCCGTCGCGGCGATGACGGCCTCCATGGCGGCCACCGCCGCGGCCGGGTAGGCGGACTGCGCCAGGTAGTGCGGGACGTGCACGGCGAACCCGACGGCGTCGTGGCCGGCCTCGCCGAGCCGCAGCTCCAGCAGGCCCGCGACGCTGCCGGGCACCTGCACCTTGTCGAACCAGGAGTTGCGGGTGATCAGCTCGGGCCGGGTGGCGTGCGAGGTGGTGCCGACGGGACGGGTGTGCGGGACGCCCATCGGGATGCCGTGGAAACCGACGACCAGCTCGACGCCGAGCCGCTTCACCAGGTGCAGGACGGACGCGGTGAAGCCCTCCCACAGCCGGTCGGGCTCCGGGCCGGACAGCAGCAGGAACGGGCTGCCCACCTCGTCGCGCAGCAGCCGGACGACCAGCTCGGGCGCCTCGTAGGTGGCCCAGTGGTCGCGGTCGAAGGTCATCGGCGGCCGGCGCGCCCGATAGTCGATCAGGGAGTCGACGTCGAAGCGGGCGATGACCCGGTGCTCCAGTGCCTCCAGGAGGTGCTCCCGCACGAGCTGCCCGGTGGACCCCGCGTCCACGAAGCCGTCCAGGCTGTGCAGAAGCACCGGACCCGTCATCTCCGGCACGTCGGAGTCGAGCTCGTACAGATCCTCAGGGTTAAGCAACTTCTCCCCCACCTCTACTGGCCTCAGCCCAAGAGTATCCATTGGGGTGGGACAGGTGCCGGGGCGTCAGGGCGTCCGGCACCTGTCCCGCTGCGGAGGGGAAGGCGGGCCGGCGGTCGGCTCAGGTGGCTTCCTTGAAGACTCGGCTGGTCAGGAAGTCCTCGGGGTGGAGGGTCGTCAGGGCCTCGCGGTCCACTTCGCCGGGATGGGCCAGGAGGCGGTTGGCGTGCCGCAGGCGGGCGCGTTCTATCGCATTGCGGACGGACCGGGCGTTGGCGAAGCGGGGCCGGGCCCGGCGGCGGTCCAGGTACTCGCGGAAGACCGGCTCGGTCTCGGGGGCGAGGGTGTAGCCCTCGCGGTCCATCATGAGGCGGCCGATGGCCTCCAGCTCGGCGGGCTCGTAGTCGGGGAAGTCGATGTGGTGGGCGATGCGGGAGCTCATTCCCGGGTTGGACGCGAAGAACGAGTCCATGCGGTCCTTGTAGCCGGCGAGGACGACCACCAGGTCGTCGCGCTGGTTCTCCATGACCTGGAGGAGGATCTCGATGGCCTCCTGTCCGTAGTCCCGCTCGTTCTCGGCCCGGTACAGGTAGTACGCCTCGTCGATGAACAGGACGCCGCCCATGGCGCGCTTCAGGACCTCCTTGGTCTTGGGCGCGGTGTGGCCGACGTACTGGCCCACGAGGTCGTCGCGGGTGACGGAGACGAGGTGGCCGCGGCGGATGTAGCCGAGGCGGTGCAGGAGCTCGGCGAGCCGGACGGCCACGGACGTCTTGCCCGTCCCGGGGCTGCCGGTGAAGCACATGTGCAGGTTGGGGCGCCCCGAGTCGATGCCGAACCGGGCCCGGACGCGGTCGACGAGCAGCAGCGCGGCGATCTCCCGGATGCGGGTCTTGACCGGGGCGAGGCCGACGAGCTCGGCGTCGAGGGCCTCGAGGACGGAGTCGACCTGGGAGTCGGCGCGCTCCTTGGCGAGGTCGACGCGGGCGTCGGCGGGGAGCGGCTCCGCGGCGGGGGCCTCCTGGAGGTCCACCGGGGAGCCGTTCCGCCGCATGCCGAAGCCCTGCCGCGTCCCGGCGCCGGGGCTTTCGCTCAACGTCCCGCTCCGTACCGATCGCCCTCGGGACGGTCGAGGGCGTAGGGATGCATCGTGTAGCGGACGCGCCGGTCGGAGGTCTCCGCGCGGTCGAGCCTGAAGCCGGGCTCCTCGGCCGGGCGCTGGACGATGAACGACAGCGCCGTCGTCTGCCGCCCGTAGCGGGCGTCGTAGGCGTTCAGCCGGACGTAGTGGCCGGGGTAGGCCTTGCGGCACTCGTTGACCTCGTACAGGACGCCGGCCGGGTCGGTGAGGTCGAACATCGGCAGGCCCCACATCTCCCAGTAGGAGTTGCGCGGGTGGGGGTCGTCGGTGAACTCGACCGAGCAGGGCCAGCCCTGGTCCAGGGCGTAGGCGATCTGCTTGGCGATGTCCTCGTCGGTGAGGCCGGGCAGGTAGGAGAAGGTGCCTTGGGTGATCCGCATGTCACACGCTCACGGGGGTCTCGACGGCGTCGGGGGTGTCGGTGGACTCGTAGGTGAAGGTGATGTCGCCCCAGGTGGACAGGGCGATGTCGAGTTCACGGCTGTGCTTGGCGGCGGCCCGGAGGATGTCGGGCCCCTCGGCGAGGTAGTCGCGGCCCTCGTTGCGCGCCTTGATCATCGCCTCCAGCGCGACGCGGTTGGCGGCGGCCCCGGCGGCGATGCCCATCGGGTGGCCGATCGTCCCGCCGCCGAACTGGAGGATGGAGTCCTCGCCCAGGTAGTGCAGGAGCTGGTGCATCTGCCCGGCGTGGATGCCGCCGGACGCGACGGGCATCGTTCCCGGCATCGACGCCCACTCCTGGTCGAAGTACAGGCCCTTCACCGGGTCGGCCTCCACCTTGTCCAGGCGGAGGGTGTCGTAGTAGCCGCGGACGCTGTTCGGGTCGCCTTCGAGCTTGCCGACGACCGTACCGGCGTGGATGTGGTCGACGCCCGCGAGGCGCATCCACTTGGCGATGACGCGGAAGTTCACGCCGTGGGTCTTCTGCCGCGTGTACGTGGAGTGGCCCGCGCGGTGCAGGTGCAGGATGACGCCGTTCCTGCGCGCCCACTTGGCCATCGACTGGATGGCCGTGTAGCCGATGGTGAGGTCGATCATCACGATGACGCTGCCGAGCTCCTTGGCGAACTCGGCGCGCTCGTACATGTCCTCCATCGTCGCGGCGGTGACGTTGAGGTAGTGGCCCTTGACCTCGCCCGTCGCGGCCTGCGCCCGGTTGACGCCCTCCATGCAGTACAGGAAGCGGTCGCGCCAGCGCATGAAGGGCTGGGAGTTGATGTTCTCATCGTCCTTGGTGAAGTCCAGGCCGCCGCGGAGGGCCTCGTAGACGACGCGCCCGTAGTTGCGGGCCGACAGGCCGAGCTTCGGCTTGACGGTCGCGCCCAGCAGCGGGCGGCCGAACTTGCCGAGGTACTCGCGCTCCATGACGATGCCGTGCGCCGGGCCCTGGAACGTCTTCACGTAGTGGGTCGGGATCCGCATGTCCTCCAGGCGCAGCGCCTTCAGCGCCTTGAACCCGAAGACGTTCCCGATGATGGACGACGTCAGGTTCGCGATCGACCCCTCCTCGAACAGGTCGAGGTCGTAGGCGATGTAGGCGATGAACTGGTTGTCCTGCCCGGGGACGGGCTCCACCTTGTAGCACTTGCCCTGGTAGTTCTCGTAGGAGGTGAGCCGGTCGGTCCACACGACCGTCCAGGTCGCGGTGGACGACTCGCCCGCGACGGCCGCACCGGCCTCCTCCGGCGGCACGCCCTGCTGGGGGGTGATGCGGAAGGCGGCGAGGATGTCGCTGTCCTTCGGCTCGTAGTCCGGACGCCAGTAGCCCATCTCCGCGTAGGGGATCACGCCCGCCGACCATCTGCCCGCGCTCATCGCCGCTCTCCTTCAGCCGAAGCGTTGGATGGGCGGGACGCGGCGCGCCGCCCCGGTGGAGGACGGCATGTCCCAGGGGATGGAGTGGAGCGCCGCGTCCCGGCCACGTGGAACCGTGACGCGTCCGAGCTTCACCTCCCGATACTTGCGATGTCCATCAAGTGTTCTACGGTGACCGTTGAGCATTCGTTTGAACGAGGAGGCCGGACGTGACGGAGGCGCGGCTGCGGGCGCTCGTCGCGCTCGCCGACACCGGGTCCGTGCGGTCGGCGGCGCGGCGGCTGTACGTGACCGAGTCGGCGGTGTCGGCGGCGGTCGCGGCGCTGACCCGCGAGCTGGGCGTCCCGCTCGTCCGGCGGGAGGGGCGCGGCGTCCGGCTGACCGGCGCGGGCGCGGTCTACGCCGGGTACGCGCGGCAGGTGCTCGGGCTGCTGGAGGAGGGGCGGGCGGCGGCGCGCGGGGCCGCCGACCCGGGGCGCGGGCCGCTGCGGCTGGCGGCGGTGACGACGGCCGCCGACCAGATCCTCCCCGAGCTGCTGGCCTCGTTCCGGTCGCGCTGGCCGGACGTTGAGCTGGCCCTTGAGGTGGGGCCGCGCCGCCAGGTGTGGAGCAGCCTCGCCGCGCACGAGGCCGATCTCGTGCTGGCGGGCCGCCCGCCCGCGGACGTCGCGGCGACCGTGCTGGCGAGGCGGCCGAACGAGCTGGTCGTGGTGGGCGCGCCGGACCTCGCGGCCGGCTTCGCCCTCGCCCGGACGCCATGGGTGATGCGCGAGCCCGGGTCGGGGACGCGGGCGAGCGCGGACGCCTACCTGGCCGAGCGCGAGGCGGCGCCGCCGCGGCTCGTGCTCGGCTCGAACGGCGCGGTGATCGCGGGCGCGGCGGCGGGGCTCGGGGTGGCGCTGGTCTCGCGGGACGCCGTCGGCGCGGAGCTGGACGCCGGGCGGCTCGTGGTGGTCGACGCCCCGGGCATGCCGCTGGACCGGCCGTGGCACGCGGTCGCGGGCGCCGCGCCGACCGCGACGACGCTGCTGTTCGTCCGGCACCTGCTGGAGGCCCCCGGCTGGCGCCCCGCCACGGCGGACGCGACGGCTACGGCAGGCGCAGTGGCTACGGCAGGCACAGTGGCTACGGCAGGCTCCAGAGGGAGACCGACAGCAGGCCCAGGCTGACGGCGATCAGGATCATCGCGACGGACCGCCCGCCCTCGCCGGACGGGGCCTCGTTCCGGCGCCTCACAAGCACCGCGAGCGCCACTAGGAAGCCCGCGGCGACCACGTCCATCGCCACGGCAAGCCAGGTCATACCCACACCAATCGCATCATCGGAGCCACCCTAGAGGAGTGCGGTCCCTCACATCGGCGGGCCCGCGCGCATGAACGCGCCCGAACACGACAGAATCGTGTTCGGACTCGTGAAAGGGGGCCTCCATGACCGCCGACCGCCCGTACGACATCGTCCTGTTCGGCGCCACCGGCTTCACCGGCGCCCTCACCGCCGAGTACCTCGCCCGGAACGCCGATCCGGGCACGCGGTGGGCGCTGGCCGGGCGCAACCAGGCGAAGCTCGCGGCCGTGCGCGACCGGCTGGCGGAGCTGGACCCGGCGTGCGCCGACCTGCCGCTGCTGCACGCCGACACCACCGACGCGGCGTCCATCGAGGAGATCGCGGAGTCGGCGCGGGTCGTCATCACGACGGTCGGCCCCTACGTCAAGTACGGCGAGCCCCTGGTGGCGGCGTGCGCGCGCGCCGGCACGGACTACGTCGACCTCACCGGCGAGCCCACGTTCGTCGACCGGATGTACGTGAAGTACCACGACGCCGCGGTGCGCAGCGGGGCCCGGATCGTCCACGCCTGCGGGTTCGACTCCATCCCGCACGACCTCGGGGCGTACTACACGGTCAAGCAGCTCCCGGAAGGCGTCCCCCTGCACGTCGAGGGGTTCCTGCGGGTGCGCGGGGACGCCTCCGGCGGCACCCTGCACTCGGCCGTCGGCATCTTCGGCGACACCGCCGGCATGATCCGCGCCGAGCGCGAGCGCCGCCAGGTGGAGGACCGCCCCGCCGGGCGCACCGTCCGGATCTCCCGCCGCCCGGCGCCGAAGGCCCGCATCGGCGACGGCTGGACGCTCCCGCTGCCCACCATCGACCCGCAGATCGTGGTCCGGTCGGCTGCGGCCCTCGACCGCTACGGCCCCGACTTCTCCTACGGCCACTACGTCGCGGTGAAGCGGTTCGCCACGGCGGCGGGGATGGCGGCGGGCTCGGGCGCCCTGCTCGCCCTCGCGACGCTGCCGCCGACCCGCAGCCTCCTGCTGCGGCTCCGGACGCCCGGCGACGGCCCGTCGGAGGAGCGGCGCGCCCGCAACTGGTTCAGCGTGAAGTTCGTCGGGGAGGGCGGCGGCAGGCGCGTCGTGACCGAGGTCGCGGGCGGCGACCCCGGCTACACCGAGACGGCGAAGATGCTCGCCGAGTCGGCGCTGTGCCTCGCCCACGACGACCTGCCCGAGACGTCCGGCCAGGTCACGACGGCCACCGCGATGGGCGACGCGCTGATCGACCGGCTCGTCAAGGCCGGCATCACCTTCCGCGTCCTCGACGCCGGCTGAGCCCCGACTTCAGGAGCGGCGGCCGGGGATGGGGATGATCGCCTCGACGGTCGTGCCGACGCCGGGGCGGCTCGTCACCGCGACCCGGCCGCCGAGCAGCTCGGCGCGCTCCCGCATGCCTCGCAGCCCGTAGGAGTCGGGACGGCGGCCCCGGCCGCCCCGCGCGAGGACGTCGCCCATCGAGAAGCCGACCCCGTCGTCGGCGACCTTCAGCCGGACCCGGTCACTGGAGTGCTCCAGCAGCAGGTCGACGCGGTTCGCCGACGCGTGCCGCAGGCAGTTGCCGACCGCCTCCTGCGCGATCCGGTACAGCGCGGTCTGCACGTGGTCGGGCAGCTCGTCCTCCAGCTCGCCCTCGACGGTCACCGTCACGTCGAGGGGGCCGGGGCCGTCCCCGGCCTCCCGGGCGAGGGTGGCGAGCGCCGCCGACAGGCCGAGGTCGTCCAGGACGGGCGGGCGCAGCCCCCCGATCGCCGCGCGGGTCTCGGCCGCGGCCAGCTCGCACAGCCGCCGCGCCATCATGATCTGCGCGAGCCCCTCGGGATGGTGCTCGGGCAGCGCCCGCTCGGCGGCCGACAGGTGGAAGCCGAGGCTGGCGAGCCGCTGGGCGATGCCGTCGTGGATCTCCCGGCTCAGCCGCGACCGCTCGGCCTCCTGCGCCTCGACGGCCCGCTCGGCGAACCGCTCGGCCGCGTGCTCGCGCTCGCGGGCCGTGCGGAGCCGGCGGCACGAAGACAGCACCGGCCCGAACAGCCCGGCGAGCGCGGTGACGAGCGCGACGTCGTCGGGCGGGCACGGGCCGGCGGACCGGACGTCCACGACGGCGATCACGATCCCGTCGGCGTGCACGGGGATCGCGGCGCCCCGCCCGTCCGGGTGCGTGCGGGCCCGGCCGTGCGCCGCGACCCAGCCGACCTCGCCCTCCCCCAGCGGGACGGGTTCGCCGGGCCATTCCAGGACGCGCTCCTCGTCGTCCAGGACGTACACGTCGCAGAAGGTCAGCGTCCGCGCGGACCGCACGACCAGTTCGGCGAGCTTGTCGGCCATCCAGGGCAGCTCGCGGTCGGAGCAGGCCACGCCCGCGACGCGGACGAGCAGGTCGCTCCCCCGCTCGGCGAGGAGTTCGAGCGGCCGGACACCGGTCACCGGAACAGCCCCTCGCGGAGCGCGACGGCGATCGCGGCCGACCGGTCGGCCACCTCCAGCTTGCGGTACAGGGCGCGCAGGTGGCTCTTGACCGTCTCCTCGCTGAGCACGAGCCGGGCGGCGATCGCCTTGTTGGACAGGCCGCCCACCAGCAGCGACAGCACCTCGCTCTCGCGCTGGGTGAGGCCGCGGTTGGCGCCGGGCCAGAACTCGCCGCGGGTGAGCCGCGCCGCGGTCACCGCCATCCGCCCGGCGAGCGTCGGGTCGACGACGGTCTCGCCCTGCGCGACCTCCTCCAGCCGCCGGACGAGCTCCGGGCCGTCCACCCGCTTGAGCAGGTAGCCGCCGGCCCCCGCCCGCAGCGCCTCGAAGACGTACTGCTCGTCGTCGTACACCGACAGGAACACCACCCGGGACTCCGGGACGCGCCCGGTGATGAGGCGGCACAGGTCGAGCCCGCTCTCGGGGCCGAGCCGCACGTCCAGCAGGACGACGTCCGGGCGCAGCGTGGTGACCAGCCGGGTCGCCTCGTCCCCCGTCCCCGCCTGCCCGACGACGCGCACCCGGCCGGAGAACCCGGCCAGCATCGCCGTCAGCCCGGCGAGGATCATCTCGTGGTCGTCAACCAGGACGACTCGTACGGGGACACCCATTCCGGCACGATAACAACCAGTGGTCTACTCACCAGTAGCCCACTGGGGAAGGCGTGCCGCGTTTCACCCCCGCTCTCCCCTGATTGGGGGACGAGCCGCCGCACCGACCGGCCTACGCTGCACAGCGAAAACTGAATTCCGCAGGACGGAGGAGCCAGTGCCCCATCGGATCGTGCATATGCTCCGGGCGCGCGGGTCGGGCCGCCGCCCCGTCATGCTCGCCATCGCGGGGGACAGCGCGGCGGGCAAGACCACCCTGACCAGGGGGCTTGTGCGGTGCCTGGGGGCGGACCGGATGACGGCGGTCTGCGTGGACGACTACCACCGCTACGACCGCGCCGAGCGCGCCGGGAAGCCGTTCACGGCGCTGCACCCCGACTGCAACCACATCGACATCATGGAGCAGCACCTCCAGCTGCTGTCGATGGGCGAGCCGATCCTGAAGCCGGTCTACGACCACGCGACCGGCGAGCTCGTCCGGCCGGAGCTGGTCGAGCCCCGCGACTTCGTGATCGTGGAGGGGCTGCTCCCGCTGCACACCCGGCTCGCGCGGGCCTGCTTCGACATCACCGTCTACCTGGACCCGCCCGAGCCGCTGCGGCAATCCTGGAAGGTCCGGCGCGACTGCGAGAAGCGCGGCTACAGCCCCGAGCAGGTGATGGCGGAGCTGGCCCGGCGCGAGCCCGAGAGCGCCGCCTACATCCGCCCGCAGCGCAAGCACGCCGACATCGTGGTCCGGTTCGCGCCCGTCGCCGGGCGCCTCGACCCTCCCGGCACCCCGCTGTCGGCCGAGCTGCTGCTGCGCCCCACCATCGACCACCCGGAGCTGGCCGACGTCCTGGAGAGCGGGCCCGGCGACGGCGAGACCGCCATGCACCTGCGCCTCCACCGCGACACCGACGGGCGTCCCGTGGACGCGCTGCACGTCCACGGGTACGTCTCGCCCGAGGAGTCGCAGGTCGTCAAGAAGGCCATCTGGGAGCGCCTGGGCCCCCGCGCCGGGGCGGCCCTGTCCGATCCGGACGCTCTCGGCCGCATCGGCGACACCGGCACCAGCGACCCGCTCGCCATCACCCAGTTGCTCCTGCTCTACCACCTGCTCGACGCGGACCACCGCCAAGCAGCTTGAGCGGAGCGAACGGGGGCGTGGGGGGGGGTCGCCCCCCACAAGCAACACGCATGAGCGAAGCGAACCGGGGGGTGTGGGGGGTCGCCCCCCACAAGCAACACGCATGAGCGAAGCGAACCGGGGGGTGTGGGGGGTCGCCCCCCACAAGCAAAACGCTTGAGACTCCGCGTGCGTGCGGGGAGGCCCCGGGGCCTTGGACCTGTGCCCCGGGCCGCACGTCCGCGGCCGCCGGGAGGGCGTCCTAAGCGGGCGCGAGGGGCGCCCTCCCGGTTCTCTACAGCTCGTGCCAGGGGATCTCGGGGCGGTCGATGGCGACGACCGCGAGCGACTGGCCGCCCCGGATCCTCTCGTCGGGCTCGGGCGCCAGGCGGAAGCGGGCGTCCGGGCGGTGCGAGTCGCCCACGGCAAGGAGCGTGTTCCCCCGGCGGAGGAGGAAGACCGCCACGTCGATGCGGGTCCACTCGCCGGCGTCCTCGGGGACGTCGACGCGGTACAGGGTGCCGTCGCTGTCGAGCGTGCTCGCCAGGTCGTGGTAGATCGCGGCGATGCCCGGGTTGCGGATCGCCGCCGCCGTCACGGCGGGATCGTCGATGTCGACCGGCTCGATGTTCTCGCCGACCAGCCGGAGGGCCTCGGTGATCTCGGCGCGGCGCCCGCCGTCGCGCACCCCGGCCAGGAGGTGGACGGACGGGTCGCCGTTGCGCCGCAGGTAGGCCTCGACGGTCAGCATCACCCGGACCGTCTCGTCGTCGCTGCGGCCGACGACCATGACCGTCCGTGCGTGCTCCAGGCAGGCCCGCTCGAAGGCGGTGTCGTCGAACACGACCACGTCGTACAGCTCCGGGTCGGGGTTCTCCCCCGCCAGCTCGCCCGGCCAGAAGACCGTCACCACCTGCGTCTTCGCGAACTGCGGATCGGCGCGCAGCTGCCGGATGATGCCGACCAGCCCCTCGCGCTCGTACCCGACGATCACGATGTGCCGTCGCCTGTGCAGCCGCGCCTGGCCGTTGGCCCTCATGGCCCGTCCCTTCCCCATCCAGAGCGTCAGCTCGGCGAACATCACCAGCCCCGCGGTCAGCCCCGCGATCATGACGAGCACCCCGCCGATCCGGCCGCCGACCGTGGCCGGGGCCAGGTCGCCGTAACCGGTGGTCGTGCCGCTGACCAGGAAGTACCAGATGTACTGGTGCGGCTTCTTGATCTCGGCGCCGGGCTCCTCGAACACCGCGATGAGCAGCCAGCCCGCCACGAAGGCGGTGAGGAGGACCAGCGCGGGCACGCGCCACGTCCGCCCGGTGATCCGGTGCACCAGGCGCATCAGCACGATCGGCATCCGCGAAGAGTCCCACCAGGCAAAATGCCGCGTCAAGCCTGGACGATCCGGAGTTGCCCCAGGTCGGCCCGGAGTGGGGGTCCGCGTCCGGATCCGGCCGGTCTCCTCAGAGCGCGGGACCCCGTTTCAGGACGCGCGACAGCGCCGCCGCGACCTCCTCGGACAGGCCGCCGTCGGCGGGCGGCTGGGCGCCCGAGTGCACCAGGTCGGCCTGGTCGGGCTCCTCCCGGACGGCGTCGCGGGTATGGCCGCAGTCACGGCACTCCACCTCGCCGAGCCGGCAGACCAGCGCGGCCGAGCCGCACTCCGAGCAGTGGTCCAGCTCGTCCGCCCAGTCGTGGACGACCTGGCACCGGGGGCAGATCAGGACCTGGTGGTCCGCCCGGACCCCGCGCTTCCACGGGCTCGCCCCGCGCACGGGGTCGGTCTGCCGCGCCCCGCAGCGAAAGCAGGGCATCACACCTCCAGGGGTGCGGGGGCCGGTTCCGGCCATCCGGTCCGGATGGCCGCGAAATGAGCCGGAACCGGTCCGGTTCGCTCAGAGCCCGGCGAGCGCCTTGCGGTACTCGTCGATGTCACGTGCGTCCGGGATCGCGTTCACGACCTTCCAGCGGACCACGCCCTCGGTGTCGATGATGAAGGTGCCGCGCTGCGCGACGCCCCTGACCTCGTCGAACACCCCGTAGCGCTGGGCCGTCCCGCCGTGCGGCCAGAAGTCGGCCAGCAGCGGGAACGGGAAGCCCTCCTGGTCGGACCAGGCCCGCAGCGCGAACATCGAGTCGACGGAGACCGCGAGCACCTGCACGTCGTCGCCGGCGCCGTCCCCGGCGACCAGGCTGGACAGCTCGTCGCGGAGCGCGCACAGCTCGCCCGTGCACACGCCGCTGAACGCCAGCGGATAGAACACCAGGACGACGTTCCTGCCGCCCCGGAAGTCCGACAGCCTCACCGGAGTGCCGTGCTGGTCCTTCAGCTCGAAGTCCGGTGCGGTGTCGCCTACGTTGACCGCCAAGATCTCTCCAGCCCCGGCGCTACTTGCGCACCTTGGGGGCGACCAGCCGCGTGCCGGACCACTCCCGGGCCGCGCTGACGCTGCTGGTCTGCGACAGGCCGGCGGTCTGCGCGGCCTCGCCGATATCGCTCGGCTCCACGTGCCCGTCCCGGCCCGCCTTCGGCGTCAGCAGCCAGATGTTGCCGCCGCCGGTGAGCGGGATCATCGCGTCGGTCAGGCCTTCGAACAGGTCGCCGTCCTCCTCGCGCCACCACAGCAGCACGATGTCGACCACGTCCTCGTAGTCCTCGTCGACCAGCTCGTTCCCCGTGAGTTCCTCGACGGAGCGGCGGAGCTCCTCGTCGACGTCCTCGTCGTAGCCGATCTCCTGCACCACCTGGCCCGGCTTGAGGCCGAGCCGTTCGGCCAGGCTGCGCTCAGACTGCGCCTGACCCGCGGTCGCGCTCACGAAAGTCCTCCCATTGTCGTCAGTCCGCACGGTTCGAGCCCTTGTCGCTCTCGGCCCCCCTGGACGGGCGGCCCGCCCGCACCTGTGCGGTGTTTGCGGGACAGTCCACACAAGTGAGGGCCCCTTGCGCAAGTGTCTTCCCGGCTTTTGGTGACCCCATTGGCCCGATTACGAAGATCCCGGTCACCGGACGCCCACCGACCGTGATACCGGCCCGCCCAACTCCGCACCCCGCAGAGAGGCGTCCGGCCGCACCTTGAGGTTCGCGCTGCTCAACCCTGCACCATGTGGCAGGACGACCTCCCACACTCCCCGGTTTACCGTGCTCATTCCTACAGAATGTAGCGGGACGACCCCCACACCCCCCCGGTTCGCGCCGCTCAACCCTGCACCATGTGGGGGGACGACCCCCCACACCCCCCGGTTCGCGCCGCTCATCCTTTGAGAAACGACAGCCGAACCTGCCGATCAGGGTTGTCGACATTAAGGTCGACCAACGCCACCGACTGCCAGGTGCCCAGCGCGAGGCGTCCGCCCACGACCGGCAAGGTCGCGAACGGCGGTACGAGGGCGGGCATCACGTGCGACCGGCCGTGGCCTCGGGAGCCGTGCGCGTGCCGCCAGCGGTCGTCCGCGGGCAGCAGGTCGCCCAGGGCCGCCAGCAGGTCGTCGTCGCTGCCGGAGCCCAGCTCGATGATCGCCACGCCGGCGGTCGCGTGCGGGACGAAGACGTGCAGAAGCCCGTCACCACCCGCGGACGCGGCGAAACGCTCGCATTCCGCCGTGATGTCGTGCACGGCCTCGCCCGTACCGGTGGTCACCCGGACCACGGTGCTCTCCATGATCCCGTGTCTACCCCATCCGCGGCACCGGACGCATCCGCGCCGAGACAGAACCGCACGAGGGACGGATCCGGGGCCGGGCGCCGCGGCTAGCGGGACGCCTTGGCGCGCGGCTCGATGACCGCGTCCGGCCCCGGGTACACGAGGGCCTCGTGGCCGTCGTCGAACCTGACCAGGTACGGCGGGCCGCCGTCCTTGCCCCGCACCTCGACGATCTCGCCCATGCGGTCGGGCTGCCCCACCACGTTGCCGTGGACGTGCAGCCGGTCTCCGATCTTTCCGTTCATACTTCCCCCAAGCTCACCCGTCCGCCGCCGGGGCGGACCGTGCCGGGCGGGTGGGCGCTCGTTCGCGCCCAGGGCGCTCGTCGCTCCCCGCCTCGCAAGTTGCCCACCTCAAACGTTCCCCGCCTCATACGTTCCCCGCACCCGGCCGGAGGGAATCTCCCGGCAGCGTGAAAAAGGTGGTCGCACCGGGTCGGCCCCCGCGCTGACCGGGGACAATGGTTACTGGTTGGTAGAGATGCGTTAGCCGAGATTAGCGGCGACGATGGATCACGAACCGAGGCGACGAACAGTCTGCCGGGACCGGTGGCCTCCCGCGCGGCGGCCCAGGTCTGACCAGCACAGACGGTAAGGACAGAGGGGACCCCGTGGCTTCCGGACGTCAACGCTTTTCGATCATCAGCGACGGGCTGCCGAGCCAGCTGCCCGACATCAACCCGGACGAGACCCGGGAGTGGCTGGAGTCGCTGGACACGGTCATCAAGACCGAGGGCCGCGGCAGGGCGCGCTACGTGATGCTGCGGCTCCTGGAAAGGGCGCGTGAACTCCAGGTCGGCGTACCCGGCCTGCGCAGCACCGACTTCATCAACACGATCCCGCCGGAGTCGGAGCCCTGGTTCCCCGGCGACGAGCATGTGGAACGGCGCATCCGCGCCTACATCCGGTGGAACGCCGCGATCATGGTGTCGCGGGCAAACCGCCCCGAACTCGGCGTCGGCGGCCACATCGCCACCTACGCCTCCGCCGCCTCGCTCTACGAGGTGGGCTTCAACCACTTCTTCCGCGGCAAGGACCACGGCGAGTCCGGCGACCAGGTGTTCATCCAGGGCCACGCGGCGCCCGGCATCTACGCGCGCGCGTTCCTCGAAGGACGACTGCCCGAGGAGAAGCTCGACGGGTTCCGCCAGGAGCACTCGCACCCCGGCGGCGGCCTGTCGTCCTACCCGCACCCGCGGCTGATGCCGGACTTCTGGGAGTTCCCCACGGTGTCCATGGGCCTGACCGCGATCGACTCGGTGTACCAGGCCCGGTTCAACCGGTACCTGTACAACCGCAAGATCAAGGACACGTCCCGCTCGCACGTGTGGGCGTTCCTCGGCGACGGCGAGATGGGCGAGCCCGAGTCGCTCGGCGCGATCGGCCTCGCCGCCCGCGAGGAGCTCGACAACCTCACCTTCGTCGTCAACTGCAACCTCCAGCAGCTCGACGGCCCGGTGCGCGGCAACGGGAAGATCATCCAGGAGCTGGAGTCGTTCTTCCGCGGCGCCGGCTGGAATGTCATCAAGGTCATCTGGGGCCGCGACTGGGACCCGCTGCTCGCGCAGGACGTCGACGGCGTCCTCGTCAACCAGATGAACACGACGCCCGACGGCCAGTTCCAGACGTTCACCGTCGAGTCCGGCGAGTACATCCGGGAGAAGTTCTTCGGCGCCGACCCCCGGCTGCGCAAGATCGTCCAGCACCTGTCGGACGACGAGCTGCGCAAGCTGTCGCGCGGCGGGCACGACTACCGCAAGGTCTACGCGGCGTTCAAGGCGGCCCGCGAGCACGTCGGGCAGCCGACCGTGATCCTCGCGCACACCATCAAGGGCTGGACGCTCGGCTCCGACTTCGAGGCCCGCAACGCCACCCACCAGATGAAGAAGCTCACCAAGGCCGAGCTGAAGGAGTTCCGGGACCGCCTCTACCTGGACATCCCCGACTCGGCGCTGGAGCAGCCGCTGCCGCCCTACTACCACCCGGGCGAGGACTCCGAAGAGATCCAGTACATGCGCGAGCGCCGCGCCGCCCTCGGCGGGTTCCTGCCGAAGCGGGTCGTGCGGGCCAAGCCGCTCAAGCTGCCCGGCGACCCCGTCTACAGCGAGCTGAAGAAGGGGTCCGGCAAGCAGAACATCGCGACGACCATGGCGTTCGTCCGGCTGCTCAAGGACCTGATCAAGGACGAGAACATCGGCGCCCGGTTCGTACCGATCGCCCCGGACGAGTACCGCACGTTCGGCATGGACTCGCTGTTCCCCACGTCCAAGATCTACTCGCCGCACGGGCAGACCTACGACGCGGTCGACCGCAAGCTGCTGCTGTCGTACAAGGAGGCCGAAAGCGGCCAGATGCTCCACGAGGGCATCAGCGAGGCCGGCTCGATGGCGTCCACCATCGCCGCGGGCACCGCGTACGCCACGCACGGCGAGCACATGATCCCGGTCTACATCTTCTACTCGATGTTCGGGTTCCAGCGGACCGGCGACCAGATGTGGGCGCTCGGCGACCAGATGGGCCGCGGGTTCCTGCTCGGCGCCACCGCCGGCCGCACCACGCTCACCGGTGAGGGCCTCCAGCACGCCGACGGCCACTCCCCACTGCTCGCGGCGTCCAACCCGGCGTGCGTCCACTACGACCCGACGTGGGCGTTCGAGCTGGCCCACATCGTGAAGGACGCGCTGCGCCGCATGTACGGGTCGTCCGAGGAGCACCCGAACGGCGAGGACGTCTTCTACTACCTCACCGTCTACAACGAGCCGTACCAGCAGCCCGCCGAGCCCGAGAACCTCGACGTCGACGGGCTTCTCAAGGGCCTGTACCGGCACAAGGCCGCCCCGGAGGTCGCCTCCGGGAACGGCGAGGCCCCGCGGGCGCAGATCCTCGCGTCCGGCGTCGGCGGCCGGTGGGCCCTGGAGGCGCAGCGGCTCCTCGCCGAGGACTGGGGCGTCGCCGCGGACGTGTGGTCGGCCACCTCGTGGAACGAGCTGGCCCGCGAGGCCCGCGCCTGCGACGACTGGAACCTGCTGAACCCCGACGCCGAGCAGCGCGTCCCGTACGTCAGCAGGGTCCTCGACAACGTCGCCGGGCCGATCGTCGCGGTGTCGGACTACATGCGCGCCGTGCCCGACCAGATCGCGCCCTGGGTCCACGGTGACTACACCTCGCTCGGCACGGACGGGTTCGGGTTCTCCGACACCCGCGCCGCCGCCCGCCGGTTCTTCAACGTGGACGCCGCGTCGATCGTCCTCGCGGTGCTCACCCGCCTCGCCCGCCACGGCGAGATCAAGCCGGAGACCCTGACGGAGGCGATCCAGCGCTACAAGCTGAACGCCGAGGTCAGCGACGTCTTCGCGGGCGGCGTAGGCAGCGCCGAGAGCAACACGGGCGGCGACGCGTGAGCTGTGTTGCCCAGGGGGAGCGACCCCCCTGGAACCCCCCGTTGCGAGCCGGGCGATCCTCACGCCACGGTGCAGGTTTCCGTGCCCGTGCGGGTTCGCGTCGTGTCGCTGCGGTCGCCCGGCTCGGCGGGTCGTGCGACTTCCAGGCGCTCAGAGCGCCTTCCAGCCGCCCGACCCGCGGCGGTGGCTGAGGCCAGGGCCGTGTCGGTGACGGTGATCGCGGAGGTGTAGGCCGCGATCATCGCCGGGCCCCGGCGTGGTGAGGGCCCCGAGGTTCGCCTCGGGGCCCTCGCCATGTCCTGGGTCTAGGACGCGGGCGGGGTGAACACGCCGAAGGTGTTGCCGGACGGGTCCTGCAAGTAGGCGAACTTGAGGCCGTTGGTCGTGGTCAGCGGCGGCATGGCGACCTTGCCGCCGGCCTTCACGGTCTGGTCGCAGACGGCTTCGACGTCCTCCACGAGGACCAGGAACATCGCGTGGTTGCGGGACGCGTCCGGCTCGTGGGAGATGCCCCCGGACGGCATGTCGGCGCCCGGGTAGGTGACCAGGTCGTAGCCGTCGGCGTCGGGGTCGAGCGCGAACTTCCAGCCGAACATGTCGCCGTAGAAGCGGCGGGCCTCCTCCGGCGCGTCCGTGCCGACCTGGAACCACGTGACGGTGTTGAAAGCGGGAACGGTCATTGGTCTCCTCCTTGGAACACTGCTGCCGAACAGCGTGGAAGAGCCCCGCGACAGCCCCATGTCGGAGTTTCCGAACGAATTCGATCCGAGCGATCCCGCTCCTCAGGTCCTCCCGGCCCCCTCCATCGCGGTGAAGCCGGTCCGCCAGCTGGAATTGCGCGGCTGCCAGCCGAACGATCTGGCGCGGGCGTTGCTCGCTCCGCGCTGCCAGCCCGCGCGGCCGGTGCCCGGGGACGGGGGCGGAGCCCCGAACGCGGCGGCCAGGACGGGCAACCAGTCCCGGGCGGCCGCCGGCTCGTCGTCGACGATGTTGACCGGGCCGCTCGGCCAGTTGAGGGCGGCGACCGCGGCCCTGGCGGCGTCCTCCACATGGACGAAGGAGGTGACGCCGTCGTCGGCCTGCAACCGGCCGACGAACGCGGCGGCCCGGCCGGTGTCCCCTTCCCCCCGGAGCACATCGGCGACGAGACCGTCCGGCGAGTACCAGGTTCCCGGCCCGTAGAAGGTGCCGTAGCGCAGGACGACGTGCTCGTCCAGTTCGGCGACCGTCTCCTCCAGGGCCGTGATGCCGCCGATCATGTTCGCCCGCGGCGGAGGGGCCGACCGGTCGAGGGGGACGTCCTCGCCGGCCGGCGAGTCCCCGGGTGCGTAGGCCCAGGCGACGGACTGCGCGACAATGCGGGTCACGCCGGCCCGCACCGCGGCGTCGACGAGGTTGCGCGTGCCCTCCCTGCGGATCCGCCCGTTGTCGGCGGGCGTGCCCTTCGCCAGCGCGGTGAGCTGGTGGATCATGGTGTCGGGGGATGCGGCCGCGACCGCCCCGGCCAGGCCGTCGGCGTCGAACACGTCGACCTGGACGGGAGTGGCGCCTTGCGTGCGCAACCGGTCCAGCCCTGCCCGGGTCCGGGCGGTACCGGTGACCTGGTGTCCGGCCTCCAGGAGAAGCGGCACCAAGAACCGGCCCACGACGCCGGTGGCGCCGGCGACGAAGACGCGCACGGCGGGCTCCTTTCTCTGCGGATCTTCGATGGAGCCCGGTGGCCGGGCATGACGGGGCGGTCGAACCGCCCGGCCTCCGGGCACCGCCAACCTACGAGCGGAACAGCCCACTAGGCTGGGCCATTGCATGGACGAAAGATTGGACAGCTTCACGCCTCCCCTCGGGCCCGGCTTCGGTCCGGAGCTGCTCCTGCAGATCCCGCCCCGGGGCGGCCGGCGGCGGGCGGTCGAGGAGGCGCTGCGGTCCGCGATCCGCGACGGGCGGCTCAGGGCCGGGACGCGACTGCCCTCCAGCAGGGAGCTCGCCGACCAGCTCGGGCTGGCCCGCGGGACCGTGGCCGCCGCCTACGAGCAGCTGGTCGCCGAGGGCTGGCTCACCTCGCGTTCCGGATCCGGCACGCGCGTCGCGGCCGGGGCCTCCACGCCGGCCTCCACCGCGCCGGAGCGCCCGGTCCCGGCGGCGCCGCGCCATGACCTGCGTCCCGGCCAGGCGGACAGCAGCTCCTTCCCCCGCGACTCCTGGGGCCGCGCCATGCGCCACGTCCTGCGGGAGGCGCCGGCCGACGCCTTCGCCCGGGGCGACGCCAGGGGGCGCCTGGAGTTGCGCACGACGCTGGCCGCCTATCTGGGCCGCGTGCGCGGGGTCCGTGTCGACCCGTCCCATGTGGTCGTCTGCTCCGGGTTCACGCAGGCGCTCACCCTGCTCACCGAGGTCTTCGCCGAGCTCGGGACGGACCGCGTCGCGATGGAGAACCCGGCGATCGGCGACCATGTCCGCATCGTCTCCTCCCGTCTGGACGTGGCCGACATCGCCGTGGACGCCGACGGGATGTCCTGCGCGGAGCTGTCCGCCTCCGGGGCCGGGGTCGCCGTGTGCACGCCGGCGCACCAGTTCCCGCTCGGGATGAGCATGGCGCCCGCGCGCCGCGCCGACCTGCTGGCGTGGGCGGACGAGGACCTCGGCTGGATCGTCGAGGACGACTACGACGGGGAGTTCCGCTACGACCGCAAGCCCGTCGGCGCGCTGCAGGCCCGCCGGCCGTCCCGCGTCGTGTACGCCGGGTCGGCCAGCAAGAGCCTCGGCCCGGCGGTGCGGCTCGGCTGGATCGCCTGCCCGCCGCCGCTGCTCGAACCGCTGGTCGAGGCCAAGCGCCGGGCGCAACCGACGAGCCCGCTCGAACAGCTCGCCCTCGCCCGCCTGATCGACTCCGGCGGCTACGACCGGCACCTGCGCACGGTCCGCCGCTCGTACCGCCACCGCCGCGACCTGCTCGCCGAGGCGGTGGCCTCCCGGCTGCCGCGCGCGGGTGCGCGGGATCGAGGCGGGCCTGCACGCCATCCTCGAACTGCCGTCCGGCCCGCCCGACGAGGCGGCGCTGACGGCCGCCCTGCGACTCGCGTCGGTCGACGTGCACGCGCTCGGCGCCTACCTGCGCGATCCCCTCGACCGGGAACCGCGGCCCCCGTCGCTGGTCGTCGGGTACGGCAGCCCGCCGGCACGCGCCTACCGGCCCGCGATCGACGCCCTGGTCGGCCGCCTGAGCGAACTCGGAGCCGGCTGACCGGACGGGAGCGCCCGGCTCCGCGACACCAAGCGGCCCAACGATCTGACCGCCGAATGGCCCATCCGATGGGGCCGATCAGGTCCTAGCGTGCCGGGCATGGAAAGCACGCAAGAGTCGGGCACCGTCCTGACGGTGCTCGCGGAGCAGCAGCCGTCGATCCCTGACGGGGCTTGCGCGATGACGGTCCTCATCGAACTGCCTCCCGGCGATCCGGGCACCCCGCCGCACCGCCACGCGGGCCCGGTGTTCGGCTACATGCTCGAAGGGGAGATGGTCTTCGAACTCGAAGGCGAGCCCGAGCGGGTGGTCCGCGCCGGCGAGACGTTCTGGGAACCCGGCGGCGACGTCATCCACTACCAGGCGGCCAACAACCTCACCGACGGGTGGAGCCGGTTCGTCGCCGTGATGATGTGCGTCCCCGGCCGGCCGATGCTCACGCTGGTGGACGACGAGGAGCTCCGGCAGCGGCGGAACCGTCGCGCGCCCCGCGCCTGACCCCCGCGCCACGCCCCGAAGCCCCTCAGATGAGAAAAGAGCAGAGATGACGAACCGTTCCCCGGGCCGGGCACCGGAACCCGGACCGGCCCCCCTCGACACGCCCCTCGACATCTATGACGCGGTCGGGCTCGCCGAACTGATCAGGAACGGCGACCTGCGCGAGAAGGAGGTCCTCGAACTGGTGGCCGACCGGATCGCCACGCGCGATCCGGACATCAACGCCCTCGTCGCCACCCGCCTGGACGAGGCGCGCGACGAGGTGGCACGGGGACTGCCGGACGGGCCGCTCCGCGGCGTCCCGATCGGGATCAAGGACCTCTACTGCGACGTGGCCGGCCTGCCCTCGACCCACGGCAGCCGGATGTTCGAGCACGCGGTCGCGAAGCGGGACGCCGACCTGGTCATCCGCTACCGCGCGGCGGGGCTCGCCGTCCTCGGCAAGACCAACACGGCGGAGTTCGGCGCCAGCGCCAGCACCGAGCCCGCGCTGCACGGGCCGACGAGGAACCCCTGGAACCCCGCCTACTCCGCGGGCGGCTCCAGCGGCGGGGCGGCCGCCGCCGTCGCGGCGGGCATCCTGCCCGCCGCGCACGCCACCGATGCCGCCGGGTCCATCCGCATCCCGGCCTCCGCTTGCGGGCTGTTCGGCATGAAGCCGTCCCGCGGCCTGGTCTGGAACGGTCCGCGGGCCAGTGCCCTGTCCGTCCCGATGGCCGTCTCCCACGCGGTGACCCGGACGGTGCGCGACAGCGCGGCCCTGCTGGACGCCACCGCCGGAACCGTCCCCGGCGCGCCGTTCGCGACCCCCGCCATGGAGGAGCCCTTCTCGGCGGCGGTGCGGCGGCCGCCGGCGCGCCTGCGCATCGGCTACACCACGGTCGCTCCCGACGGCACCCCCGTCGATCCCGAGATCGCCGCCGCCGTCGAGGAGGCCGCCGCGTTGTTCGAACGCCTGGGGCACGAGGTCCGCGCCGCCGGGCCCTCGTTCGATCCGGACCTTCCGGGCAGGGCCCTGGACGTGCTGTTCGGCGCCGGGCTGCGCGGCCTGGTCGACACCGTGGTCCGTGCCCGCGGCCGCGCCCTCGGCGACGAGGAACTGGAGCCGATGACCCGGCGGCAGTACGAGGAGGCGGCCGGCGTCACCGGCAGCGCCGTCCTCCACGCCCTGCAGGAGACGGAACAACTCGACCGCACGGTCGCGGGGTTCTACGCGGATCACGACATCTGGCTGAGCCCCACCGTGCCCGCACCGCCGCCCCGCCTGGGCGTCCTGGACACCGCCGTCCCCGGCACGGCCGACGCGATCGCCCGGTACACCGTGTTCACCCGGATCGCCAACCTGACCGGGCAGCCCGCCGCGTCCCTCCCCTTCGGGCGCGACGCCGCGGGCGTGCCGATCGGCGTCCAGATCACGGCACCGCACGGCCACGACGCGGTCGTCCTGCGGCTGTCAGCCCAGTTCGAAGAGGCCGCGCCATGGGACTGGACGGCCCCCTGGCCTCCCGTGGCCTGAGCACGGCTCATCCACCGGTCGAGCGCCGCGGGCGGCACGCGAAGCCCCGTACCGCTCGATGAGGCCTAGGGCGCGGGCGGGGTGAAGACGCCGAAGGTGTTGCCGGACGGGTCCTGCAAGTAGGCGAACTCGAGACCGTTGCCGTTGCTCAGCGGAGGCATGGCGACCTTGCCGCCGGACTTCACGGTCTGGTCGCAGACGGCTTCGACGTCCTCCACCAGCACCAGGAACATCGCGTGGTTGCGGGACGCGTCCGGCTCGTGGGAGATGCCCCCGGACGGCATGTCGGCGCCCGGGTAGGTGACCAGGTCGTAGCCGTCGCTGTAGGGGTCGAGCGCGAACTTCCAGCCGAACACGTCGCCGTAGAAGCGGCGGGCCTCCTCCGGCGCGTCGGTACCGACCTGGAACCACGTGACGGTGTTGAAAGCGGGAACAGTCATTGGTCTCCTCCTTGGAACGCTGATGCCATCAGCGTGGAAGAGACCCGCGACAGCCCCATGTCGGAGTTTCCGAACGAGTTCGCGAACCGGAACTCCGCCCACACGATCGTGCGGTCCCCGTCCGTCCGGTATCCCCAGCGGTCCGAGAGCGCTTCGACGATCCGCATCCCGCGCCCGCTCTCGGCGCCGTCCTCCGCCTTGACGCGGGGACGCCCGCCGTCTGCCCCGTCATCGGCTACCTCCAGGCGGTGGACGCCCCGTCCGGCCAGGAGGCTGACCGTCACCCAGCCGCCGTCACCCGAGGCCGTGTGGAGGATGGCATTGCAGACGGTCTCGCTCCCGACCGTCATCAGGTCGTCCAGCGCGGGATGGGCCGGGCAGCATGTCCCGAAGGAACCGCCGCGCGTTCGCCACCGACCGGGGAACGCCCGGCAACGTGATCGCGCCGACCACGACCAGGTCGCCGCTCATCACCCCGCCATTCCCCCACTGAACGTTCAGCGGGCCGCCTTTCCGTACACGAGCCGCCACACTCGGTGACATTCTTGAAAGATGCCTTCCGGGAACGCCCCCACCGTTCGCCAGCGCCGGATCGGCTCGGCGCTCCGCAAAGCCCGCGACCGCCACAACCTGACCGTCGCCACCGTCGCCCGCCTCTTCGGCCGCTCCCAGGGCTGGTTGAGCATGGTCGAGAACGGCCTCCAGTTCGTCGCCCCAGAGGAACTCAGCGACTTACTCGACTTCTACGAGATCGAGGACGGCCCCCTCCGCGAATCCCTCCTCCACCTCGCCACCCACAAGCCCGGCACATGGGTACGAGAACGCAAGGGGCGCATCTCCGCCGCCGCTCTGGACCTCGCCAGCCTCGAAGAGGACTCCGCCGAGATCCGCACCTTCGAGCCCAGCATCGTCCCTGGGCTTCTCCAAATCCCCGCGTACATGCGGGAACTCATCGCCGTCGGCCCTGCCAAGCATTCGCGCAACGCCAAGACGCTGGTTGATTTCCGGCTGTCCCGCCAGCGGGTACTCAGCCGTTCAGACCCGCCTTGCTATATGCCGATCATCGCGGAGGCGGTTCTCCACGACCAGGTCGGCGGTGATCCCGCGATCATGCGGGCACAGCTCCAACGGCTGGCCGAAGTCGCTCGGCTTGACCACGTGGACCTGCGCGTACTCCCCTGCACTTCTAGCCAATACCTGTGGTTTGGCAGCCCGCACCTTCTCATCTCCCTGCGTCCGCCCGGCCGGCTCACCGTGTCCGTGGTCGATCAGTTCGCCCAGAGCATCTTCGTGGAGGACGAGGAACAGGTCGCGGCCCATGAGGAGACGTTCGAACTGTTGCGCTCGGCAGCACTGAACAGAACCTCTTCGCTGGAACTCATCGACGAGATAGCGTCGCAATCATGAGCACCCCCGAACTGCCTCAGCCCGCTTGGCGCAAGAGCAGCCACAGCGGCGGCGACGAAGGCAATTGCGTCGAGATCGCCGACCTCAACAACCGCATCGGCATCCGCGACAGGAAGAACCCGGCGGCCGGACACGTCACCCTAACGCGTCAAAACTTCACCAGCCTCGTGGCCCATCTGGCATCACAGCCGTGATCGCGGACCGGGCCAAAGATGAGCTGATCACTGATGGCGCCCACTTCCTTGGGACGACCAAGAAGGATCTGGTGGATGAGGCCGCGCGGGCCTACCTGGCGTCCCGCCGCGAAGAGAGTGGCCCCACCAGCGACTCACGGGCTCCTGAGTGGCGTCCTCGCATCTAGCGGCGCGGCCCGGCCCGGACGCGCGCCAGCGGCACGGCGACGCTGCCGCTCGTCCCGCGCCGTCGCCTGGCCCGTCTCTTCTGTGACGGATCTTGTCTCGCGCACCGGTGCCTGTCGAGAACTGATCTTGGGTTCAAGGGGTCAGTGCATCACCGAAGATGATCTTGATCGTTTCGGAGGTGCGAGTGCGGGACTATGGGTTCTCGACGGCTCGGCAGGAGGAGCTGTGGAGTCGTTGGCGCAGTGGTGAGTCGCTGGGCTGTATCGCCAGGGGCATGGGAGCGCAGCTGCAGCATGTGCGGCGGTTCCTGCTGCAGACCGGTGGACTGAAGAGTCCGCCGCGATGCCGGTCGTTGCGGCACCTGACGGCTGAAGAGCGTGAGGAGATCTCCCGGGGCATCGCCGCGGGCATGTCCGGCAGAGCCATCGCCCGCGGGCTGGGCCGTCCGGCCTCGACGGTCTCCCGGGAGATCGCGCGTAACGGCGGCCGTGAGGCCTACCGCGCCGGCACAGCCGATGCAGCCGCCGAGCAACGAGCCCGCCGCCCCAAGAAGGCGAAACTGGCCGAGCGCCCGGATCTGCGAGTCGTGGTCGAAGAACTGCTCGCACGACGCTGGTCACCACAGCAGATCAGCGGCCGACTGCGCCTGGACTCGCCCGACGACCCCACCATGTGGATCTCCCACGAGACCATCTACCTGGCGTTGTTCGACCCCAGGCGCCGGGCCATCAACCGCCAGTTGTCCCGTCAACTGCGCACCGGCCGCCTGATGCGTCTCCCGCGTAAGGCCCGCCAGCCCAGCGGCCGCGGCCGCATCCGCGACATGCTGCCCATCGGGGAGCGTCCCGCCGAAGCGGACGACCGCAAGACCGGTGGCCACTGGGAAGGCGATCTGGTCATGGGAACCCGGCCCTCAGCCATCGCCACGCTGGTCGAACGCACCAGCCGCCGTGTCTGCCTCGTCGCGCTCCCCGACGGGATCAAAGCCCACCAGGTCCGGCCGCATCTCACCCGCGCCGCTCTGCAGATCGAACCCCACCTGCGGCGAACGCTGACCTGGGACCGCGGCCGCGAGATGGCCGAACACGCCCGCTTCACCGCCGACACCGCCATGCCCGTCTACTTCTGCAAACGTCGCAGCCCCTGGCAGAGAGGAACCAACGAAAACACCAACGGCCTCCTGCGCCAGTACCTGCCCAAGAACCGCGACCTGCGCACATTCACCCAAGCAGACCTGGACGCCATCGCCGCCGACCTCAACCACCGGCCTCGCAAAATCCACGGCTACCGAACACCCAACGAGGTTTACGCTGACCTTTGCGGCCAGGTCGATGCATTGATCCACTGAGACCGCCAACGTTTCCGAGGCAGCGCGGGGGTCCGTCGCTGCCTGGAGGCTGCTGGCCTCGGGGGCGCACCGCCCAGCCCCCGGACGAGGGTCCGCGCGTCGGCGCCACGCCCCCGAGCGGCGCCGCGGCCGCGCCTTCAAGGTTTTGCTGACCCCGCCCGAGGTGCACGCCATCGCCACCCGCGGCGACCAACCAGACGACTAGAAACAGCCGGCCGGCCAGCCACCGAGACGACGCAAGTTGAGTGCGGTGGTCCTGGCGGCCCCGGCGGCCCGTCCGCGCGTCAGTCTGTCCATGGCCTCCCGCTACCCGCACCCGCGTCCCCTCAACGTCGGCCTGGCGGCGGACCCGGAAACCCTGACGGGCGGCGCGAACAATCCCCTGTTCACGGCCGTCTACACAAACGCGTGTTCTGTGGCTGTCCGCCCGTTATCCCTCCTTGCCCCCGGGAGCCCCTGTGTCCAAGACGATCGCGATCCGCCTCGCTCTCGGCGGCCTTCTCCTCGTCGGCGCCGCCGCGTGCAACGGCGACGGCAAGAAGACGGCGGACCGGCCGCCGTCCGCGCCGCCGACGGTGGGCACGCCCTCCGCGGCCACCGGCGCGCCGACGCCGCCCACCACCACGCCGACCACAAGCGCTCCCGCGACCCCGGAGGGCAGCCCCACCGGTTCCGACCTCCCCCGGAGCAAGCAGATCGTGATGATCGATCCGGAGGGCAAGCGCTACACGTTCACGAAGATGGCGCAGGCGTCCGCGAGCATGCGGGCCATCATGGGAAAGAGAATGCCGTCGGACTACTGCGAGAAGTCCTACCGGAAGGGCCTGCAAGAAGGCGGGTCGTTCCCGGCGGGCCGCGACGCCTTCCTGGCCGCCTGCCGCTGGGGCATCCGCCTGAGCGACGCCCACCCCAGGTAGAGGAGCACCAGGTCACCGACCCGCCGACCGGACGGTCGGGATTCGGGGTGCTCCCGCAGGTCCTCGGCGACCTCGGCGAAGTCCCGCCACCCCTCGGCCTTCTGGATCTCCCCAGCGTGCGTGCGGGCCGTGCCGTCACGCTCCCCGTACAGCTTCAGACATGACGCATCCGCGATGTCCAACTGCTCCGCCAGGTACTCGGCCACCCCCGCCGGCACCTGCCGAGGGTCGGCCATGAACCGGCTCAAGAACCGCGACCTGCGCACATTCACCCAAGCAGACCTGGACGCCATCGCCGCCGACCTCAACCACCGGCCTCGCAAAATCCACGGCTACCGAACACCCAACGAGGTTTACGCTGACCTTTGCGGCCAGGTCGATGCATTGATCCACTGAGACCGCCATCGTTAGTGGACGCTGTGAGCGCCGGTCCACCGCGCGGGGCGACGTACGACGGTCGTAAGGGTTGACGAGCATCGGAGCGAAAATCCGCGCTAACGGACGGACATCCGTCCTCCGCCGCCACGTCCTCCACGCCCCAGCACTGGCCATCGCCCGCATGCTCGGCTACACCGACCAACAGACCACCCGCACCGCCGCCGACCAGCCGCTCAGGAGAAGCGCGTGGTCTCGTCGATGTCCGCCATCCTTTTCAGCTCAGTCGGCGTGAATCCCACCGCGCCGCGCAGGTCCGCGCCGTGCAGATCCGCGCCGAACAGGTCCGCGCCGCTCAGATTCGCCTCGCGCAGATCCGCGTCGTTCAGGTGCGCGCCGTCCAGGTTCGCGCCGACCAGGTTCGCGTCGCGCAGATCCGCGCGGATCAGGTACGTGCCGACCAGGTGCGCTTCGACCAGCCCCGCCTCGTGCAGGTCCGCGTCGCGCAGGTCCGCGCCGTTCAAGTTCGCGCGGTCCAGCTCCGCAGCCTTCAGGTTCGCGCCGTTCAGGTTCGCGCCGTTCAGGTTCGCGGCGCCCAGCCGGCTGCCGGGGGCACGGATGGCGTGAAGGTCGAGGGCGTTAGGGACGATCCCAAGGCCGGCGTGAGGGCGGGGCAAGCGTCCCAGGACGGTGAGGGCGGCGGCGACGTCGGTGTCCGGTTCGGACGGGAGCTTGTCGTCCTCGGCCGCAGGCTTGGGGTCCCGTTCGCGGGCGTAGGCGGCCAGAACGTCGGTGATGGCGGGCCGGTCGCGGGCCGAGTCGCGGGCGATGCGTTCCAGCGCGTAGACGGCGGCGGTGCGCACCTCCCGTTTGTCGGAGCCGAGCTGTTCAACGGTCTTGGCGTAGCGGTCGGTGATCTGCCCTTCCTGCGTGGCTTGCAGGGTCAGAGCGGTGGCGATCAGGCTGGCGGCGGTGAACACCGCGCCGAACAGGATGCCGACGCTGTTCCATGTCAGGTGCCGGGCCTGCCGCTGCTGATTGAGCAGGTCAAGGCGGTCCTTGACCGGCAGGGCGGCCAGATCGGCCGCGGTCGGCTCAGGCACCCGCGGACGCTGTCGGCGCGATCGCCGCCACCGTCTGCGGTACGCGACGGGCGGCGGGACCGGGCCGGCGGCCGTCTGTTCGGACGGTGTTTCCGCGTCCGGGCCGGGTGGTGGTGCCGGCGTGGGCTCTGGTTGCGTCATCGGCTCCCCCTGTGGCGTCTGCGGCCCCAAACCGCCCGACAGTCGTCACCAGATCAGACCGATACCACCGCCGAGCAGTTCCCGGGCCTGCCAGCCTGACGCATCGGAACGACCATCCGCGCTATCCCGGCCCAGCCACGCCCGCTAACGCGACTTTTCGTTCCGATGCTGGTCGACCCCCGACTCACCTCGTCCCAGTGTTGAGAAACGTTGGTTTTTGAGACCTGCGCGCTCACCGCGCGGGTTCGCGCTGCCGCTGCTTGGTCGGGGCCCTGGTCACCCTGGCCTGGACTTCCTGGCCGGGTGACCAGGGCGAGGGTGTCAGTGGTCGCAGATGCTTCCCTGCCAGGCCTTTCTGTTCAGGTTGATGAGGTAGGCGATCTGGCAGGTGAGCTTGACGTTGTAGTGCGGGACGCCCCCGACTCGAAGGGTCTTCACGGTGAAGACGTAGGGGCTCCTGTCCCCGGACGTTTGGTGGGTGCAGCCTTCGGCGAAGAACGGCTCGTAGTAGTTGACGCCGATGTCGCCTTTCTCGCAGTTCAGAGTGGTGTCCGCCCTGGCGGGTGCGGCGGCGAGGGCGCTCAGCAGCGCGGTGAGGATGGCGGAGGCGGCCAGGGCGGCCGATGCCCGCCGTGTCCCGCGGCGGATCTTTGTGGGGGTGCGGAGATCGGGGTTCATGGGGGTCCTCCTTGAGGAGAGATGGTTCTTCGGGGTTGGGGGCGGGGGACACCCCTCTAGTGACCGTCCGAACTTGGTTAATGACTCTACGTGAGTAGATAGTTGGAAGATCTCGCGGCAGTGGCGCCCTCGAACCGGCGTGGCGAAGTCGACCGTGCCGCGCGCGAACCGGGCATCTCGGAACGAGACCCGGCCGGTGTTGAAGACGGCGATCTATTTCGGTGCGAGCTCGCTCTCACCCTCGCTCGGCGGAGCTTCGCCGTCTCTCAGCCGTCTGGCTTCCCGACTCTGATCGAGGCCTTCTGCGCTTGTTCGGTCAGTCGGGGGTGCCGGGGACTACCAGGCCTGACTCGTAGGCGACCACTACGGCTTGGGCTCGGTCGCGTAGGCCTAGTTTGGCGAAGATTCGGGTTACGTGGGTTTTGACCGTTGCCTCGCTCAGGTGGAGGTGGGCGGCCAGTTCGGTGTTGGAGAGGCCGCCGCCTACCAGGCGGAGCACCTCTTTCTCGCGTGGGGTCAGGACGTCCAGGCCCTGGGGCGTCGGGGCGGGGCGGGCAAATCGCTCCACGAGGCGGCGGGTTATGGAGGGGGCTAGCAGCGCGTCGCCGGTCTCGATGAGCTTCACCGACGCCACCAGGTGTTCGGGGGTGACGTCCTTCAGCAGGAAGCCGCTCGCGCCGGCGGCTAGTGCGGAGTACACGTATTGGTCGAGGTCGAACGTCGTCAGGATCAGGACCCGGCACGTGGGATCGTCGGCGAGTACCCGGCGGGTGGCCTCCAGGCCGTCCATTCCGGGCATTCGGATGTCCATGAGGACCACGTCCGGCCGGAGGCGACGTGCGGCGGTCACCGCCTCCAGTCCGTCGGCGGCCTCGCCGACGACCTCGATCCCGGACCTGGTGAGGATCATGCGGAAGCCGCCGCGCACCAGTGTCTGGTCGTCGGCGATCAGCACCTTGGTCACGGCCGCTCCAGTGGAATGCGGGCGCGCACGCGGTAGCCGCCGCCCAGGCGCCGGCGCGCGTCGAGGTCGCCGCCGTAGACGGCGACCCGTTCGCGCAGGCCGGCGAGGCCCCGGCCGCCCTTGTTCTCGGGTGGGGCGGGGCCGGTTCCGGTGAGCACGCTCGGCCCGGTGTTGAGCACCTCAAGCCGCAGGTTCCGTCTCCCGTAGGTCACCGTCACCTCCGCCGTCGCCCCGGCGGTGCCGTGTTTCAAGGCGTTGGTGAGCGCCTCCTGGACGATGCGGTACCCGGTCGCGTCGATCCCGGTGGGCAGCGGGCACGGTTCGCCGGTCACGGTCACATCGACCGGCAGGCCCGCGAACGCGATCCGGTCGACGAGGGTCCCCAGGTGCGCCAGCGACGGCTGCGGGGCGAACGCCTCACCGTCGCCGTCGGGGGCGGGCGCCAGCACGCCGAGCAGGTTCCGCAGTTCGGTCATCGCCTCCCGGCCGGTCCGCTCGACGGCCAGCAGCGCGTCCTCGGCCTCGCCGTCGACGCCGTGCCGGGCCGCGCCCGCCTGCACGACCATCACGCTGACGCTGTGGCTGACGATGTCGTGCAGGTCCCGGGCCACCCGGGCCCGCTCCTCCTCGACGGCCCGGCGCGCGGCGCCCTCGCGTTCACGTTCCAGCAGCCAGGTTCGCGCCCCGAGCTCGGCGCGGCGCCTGCGCCGCTCCCACAGGGCCCATGTGGACGGGATCGCGGCGAGGAGGGGCACGAGCCACGCGGGCAGCATCCGCCCATCCTGCCGCCAGACCCGGACGGAGCGCATCATTCTGGCGGTTCACAGCCGTACATCCCTCGGTTGACCCGGCCCCGGACTTACTTCCAGGACCCGACGCGCGTGCGGGGGCGGGGCTCGTACCGTCACCGCCATGGAACCGATGGTCCAGCTGATGGACGTACGCAAGGAGTACGGCGAGACCGCCGCGCTCGCGGGGGTGACCCTCGACATCCAGGCCGGTCAGGCCGTCGCGGTGATGGGCCCGTCGGGGTCGGGCAAGTCGACCCTCCTCAACATGATCGCCGGCCTGGACCGGCCCACCTCGGGCACCGTGGTGGTGCGCGGCGAGGACATCACGGCGATGGGCGAGGCCGAGCTGGCCCGGTACCGGCGCCGTCGCATCGGCATGGTCTTCCAGTTCTTCAACCTGCTCGACGACCTGCCGGTGCTGGAGAACGTGATGCTGGCGGCCCAGCTGCTCGGCACCTCGCGCAAGCAGGCGCAGAGCCGCGCGCTGGAGCTGCTCGACGAGCTGGGCATCGCCGACCGCCGCAACGCCTACCCGGTGGTGCTGTCGGGCGGGGAGCGGCAGCGGGTCGGCGTCGCCCGCGCGCTGATGAACCGGCCCGCCCTGCTGCTGGCCGACGAGCCGACCGGCGCGCTCGACTCGCGGGCCGGGGAGCAGGTCATGGACCTGCTGATGGACCTCAACCAGATCGGCCAGACCCTCCTCATCGTCACCCACGACGAGCGGCTCGCCACCCGGGTCGCCGACCGGGTCGTGGCGTTCGAGGACGGCCGCGTGGCCGCCGAGGTGACCCGGTGAGGGCCGTGTGGCAGGCCGCGCGGTTCGCGGTGCGGCGGCGCAGGCTGCAGACGACCATCATCACGCTGGTGCTGCTGGTGTCGACCGGGACGGTCGTGCTCGCGCTGGGCCTGCTCGCCACCGTGGACGGCCCCTACGACAAGGCGTTCGCGCGGCAGCACGGCGCCCATCTGACGGTCTCCTACGACCCCGCGAAGGCGACGGCTGCTCAGGTCGCGGCGTCGGCGTCCCGGCCGGGCGTGACGGCGGCGGGCGGCCCGTTCCGCTCGCAGGTCGTGAACGTCCCCGAGACGCGCGAGGACGGGCCCGAGCTGCTTCCGCCCGGCCCCCTCACGGTCGTCGAGCGGAGCGTCCGCGACGACGACCCGGTCGACCGGCTGGCCCTCCGGAAGGGCCGCTGGGCCACCGCTCCCAGCGAGATCGTACTGGGCACCGACTACGCGCGGTTCCCGTTCGACCCGATCGGGCGGAAGGTGACCTTCAGCAACGGGCGGAGCTTCACCATCGTCGGAATCGGCAGGTCGATCACCCGGTCCGCGCAGGCGTGGGTGGCGCCCGGGCAGCTGACCGCCCCGGACGGCCTGCAGATGCTCTACCGGCTCGCCGACCCGTCCGCCCCGGCCGGCACGGTCACCGCCGGCCTGCCCGCGACAGCGAGCCAGAGCTACCTCGTCTCCCGCCGCCAGGCCACCGAGGCCGGGACGACCATCATCCCGTTCCTCATCGCGTTCGGGATCGCCGGGCTGATCGTCTCGGTGCTCATCATCGGCAACGTGATCAGCGGCGCGGTCGTGTCGGGCTTCCGGCACATCGGCGTCCTCAAGTCCCTCGGATTCACCCCCGCCCAGGTCACCTGCGTCTATGTGGTGATGACCGCGGTGCCGGGAGTGCTGGGCAGCCTGGCCGGGATCGTGATCGGCAACGTCCTGGCCGGGATGCTCTCCACCACGCTCGGTGATTCGTTCGACCTGCCGACCGCCAGCGGCATCTCGGCCTGGGTGGACGTCCTGGCCTTCACCGGCGTGCTCGCCGTCGCCGTCGTCACCGCACTGGTGCCGGCCGTCCGGGCGGGCCGGATCCCGACGGCGGTCGCGGTCAGCGCGGGCGCCGCGACGAGCCGGGGCCGGGCCCTGCGGGTGCAGCGGGCGCTGGCCCGGACGCGGCTGCCGCGCCCCGTCAGCCTGGGCCTGGGCCTGCCGTTCGCCCGGCCGGGCCGCACCGCGATGACCGTCACCGCCGTCGCGTTCGGAGTGGCGGCGGTGACGTTCGCCGCCGGCCTCAACCGGTCCCTCACCGCCTACCTCGCCGACTCGGAACTCACCGACACCGTCCAGGTCATCGTCCCCCTCGACGACGGCAAGCCGGTCTCGCTGGCCGGCCGGCCCGGCACCGCCAAGGTCGCCGTCACGCGGTTCGAGCAGGCCCACGTGCCGGGGTTCGACCGGCCGGTGGAGGTGAAGGCCTACCAAGGGGACATCACCGACCGGCACGGCTACCGGATGGTGCACGGCCGCTGGCTCGGCGGGCCGGGCGAGGCCGTCGTGGGCGACCCGTTCCTGAAGAACGGCGGCAAGAAGATCGGTGACACCGTGGTCGTGACCGTGGACGGCAGGAAGGCCGCCCTGCGGATCGTCGGGACGGCGCTCGTGGACGGCGGCGACACCGTCCTCACGGACTGGGCGTCCCTCACCTCGCTCCTCGACCGAGAGAAGCCGGCGGACTCCCCGGAGCCGTCCGGCCCGCGCACCCGCTTGGTGACCTCCCGTCTGGAGGTCACCCTCACCCCCGGCACCTCCCCGGAGGACTACGCCGCCGCGCTCAGGACGGACGGGATTTTCGCCGAGCCCGCCTCCGAGGGCATCGAGGCCGGCCAGGTGATCTTCTTCGGGCTCCTCACCCTGCTGACCCTGGGGCTGACCACGGTCGCCGGGCTCGGGGTGTTCAACACGGTGATCCTCAACACCCAGGACCGGGCGCGCGACTTCGGCGTCCTGAAATCGTTGGGCGCGACCCCGAGGCAGGTCCTGACGGTCGTGCTCGCCTCGATGGCCGTGCTCGGCCTGGTCGGCGGACTCATCGGACTGCCGCTGGGCCTCGCCGCCCACCATGTGGTGATGCCGGCCATGGCCGACACCGGCCGCCTCGTCCTGCCCTACGGACTCATGGAGATCTTCCCCTGGCCGCTGATGCTGCTGTCCGTCCTCGCGGGCGTCGTGATCGCCCTGCTCGGCGCCCTGATCCCGGCGGGCCGGGCGTCCCGGATCAAGACGGCGGCGGTCCTGCACTCGGAGTGACCCCGGCGGGGTACGAAGCCGGATACCGGGGCGGCGATGAGTCGGGCGGCGCCCGCGGGTCTACCTCATGACCGAGAAAAGCAACCCATCGGGAGCAGCCATGGGCCTCATCCATATCGAGATGTTCGCGACCCTCGACCTCGTCGGGCAGGCGCCCGGCGGCCCCGAGGAGGACCCGCTGGGGTTCCCGTTCGGCGGCTGGCAGGCGCCGCTGATGAACGACGTCACCGGGGGCCAGATCCTCGCCGCGTACGAGGGCACGGACGCCCTCCTGCTCGGCCGGCGGACGTACGACATCTTCGCCGCCTACTGGCCGCACCAGGACGGCGAGGGCGACGAGATCGCCAAGCTGTTCAACAGCATTCCGAAGTACGTGGCCTCCCGCGGCAGGCCCGACCTGTCGTGGGAGGGGTCCACCCAGCTCGGCCCGGACCTGGCCGGGGCGGTCCGCGAGATCCGCGACCGGCACGAGCACGTGAAGGTCGTCGGGAGCCTGAACCTCGTGCAGACACTCCTGCACGAGAAGCTCTTCGACCGCCTCGACCTCTGGATCCACCCGATCGTGCTCGGCGTCGGGAAGAAGGTGTTCGACGGCGGCGAGGTGCCCACGAACGTCACGCTCCTCGAACCGCCGGCGGCCAGCCCGAACGGCACCGTGTACCTGCGCTACGGCCTCGCCGAAGGCACACCCGAGACGGGCGACATGACCGCATCCGACCAGAACGGCTGAAGCCGCCCGGCGCCTAGGCGCGGTCCGGTGAGCCCGGCAGTCGCAGGACGAACGTCGCGCCTCGGCCCGGTTCGCTGCGCACCGCCGCGGATCCGCCGTGCGCCTCGGCCAGCTGCCGCACGATGGCCAGGCCCAGTCCGCTGCCGCCGGTCTGGCGGCTGCGCGACTTCTCGGCCCTCCAGAACCGGTCGAAGACGTGCGGCAGGTGCTCGGGCGCGATGCCCGGCCCGGTGTCGGCGACCTCGATCAGGACGTCGTCGCCGTCGGCGTGCGCGCGCAGGCTCACCCGCCCGCCCGCCGGGGTGTAGCGGACCGCGTTGGCGAGCAGGTTGCCGACCGCCTGCCGCAGCCGCACCGGGTCGGCCTCCAGGTGCGGCCGGCCGGTCACCTCGGCGGTCAGCACCAGCTCGGCGGCCTCGGCCGCGGCCCGGTAGACGGTCGCGATCTGCTCGACCAGGTCGGCCACGTCGACCGGCTCGGGGTGCAGCCGCAGCTTGCCCACGTCGGCGAGCGCGAGCTGCTGGAGGTCGTCGACGATGTGCTGCAGCAGCGTGGCCTCCTCGACCAGCGAGGCGGTCAGCGCCGGGCCCAGGTCGGCCACGCCGTCCTGGGCGGCTTCCAGCCAGCCCCGGATGTTGCTCAGCGGCGTGCGCAGCTCGTGCGACACGTCGCTGACCATCGCCTTGCGCTGCCGCTCCAGGCGGTCCAGGTGCTCGGACATCTCGTTGAACGCGGTGCCCAGCTCGCCGACCTCGCCCTTGGCGCGCACCGCGACCCGCGCCGAGCCGTCGCCGGCCCGCATCCGCCGGGCCGCCGCGGTGACCGCCCGCACCGGCCGCGCCAGCCGGGTGGCGACGAGGACGCTGACCCCGACCGCCAGGACGAGGATCACCGCGGTGACCCCCGCGATGCCGTACGGGTCGATGGCCGGGGCACGGTCGTCCGACGAGCCGATGTAGAGCAGCGCGGCCGGCGCGACGTACGGCTTCAGCTGGGTGCGGCGCGCGGTGGCCAGGCACTCGGCGGCCGACGCCGGAGCGGCCGGCGTGCCGGTCTCGTCCAGCCACACGTCGACCTGGCCTCCGCGGCACCGCCGGACCAGGGCGGCGAGCTGGTCGAGCGCGCGCCTCTCGGTGGCGGTCGGACCGGGTGCGTCCGGCGAGCACGACACGGGCGGCGCCGAGGGCTCCGGCACCGGGGTGGACCGGTCCGCCGGCCGCCCGCCGGGCGCGCTGCTCGGCAGGCCGGGCACGGTGGTCGGCACGCCGGGCGTGGCACCGGGCGTGGCCCCCGGCCGCTGCGACTCCTCCACCGGCCGGGTCGGCGGAGAGGAGGGCTTCGGTGTCGGCGAGAGCGCGCCCGGCGACGTCACGACCGCGTCGACCAGCCGGACCGCTCCGCCACCGGACGACCGTGCAGACTCCGCTCGCGGCGCGGAAAGGACGTATCCGGAGGGTGCACCCGGACGGGTCCCGGCCGGCGGCTCCACGGCGACGACGACCGCCCCGCCGCCGGACGGTCGATCGAGCCCCGCTCGCGGCGGGGAAGGGACGTATCCGGAAGGCGCGCCGACGGGTGCGCCCGGACGGGTCTGGCCCGGTGCCGGGCCGCCCTCGCGGCGGAGGTACGGGCGGCCGCCCGGCCCGACGACGACCGCGGCGCGCTGGCCCTCGCGGCGCAGGCACGCCGCCTGCGCGTCGACCTCCCGGCGCAGCCGCACCCGCTCGGCGTCCGGCAGCCGGAACGGCCCGGCCGCACGCGCGTCGATCCGGTCTGTGGCCGCGCCCGGCCCCAGTGAGACGTCCACGGCGAGCGGGTCGACGACCGCCGAGGGCCGCGCCGGCAGCGGCGGACGGCCGGTCGCCGAGTCCGCGATCCGGGCGCCGCCCTCCGTCGCCAGCGCGACCCGCTGGCCGCTCTGCCGGGCCAGCCCGCGCACGGTCTCCCCGACGCCGTCCCAGCGCGGGTGGCTCGCCGCGTACCCGAGGAGCGCGTCGTTGATCCGGGCGTCGCGGGCGAGCGTCTGACCCCGCCGCTGCCGGATCTCGCCGGACGTGCTGCGCGCCGCCAGCCACGCGGTCGCCACGATCGAGCACACCGCGATCAGCACCGAGCTGGCGACCAGCCGGACGAGCAGGCTATGGCGCACGGTCGCCGACCAGCTTGTACCCGACGCCGTACACGGTGCACAGCCGGACCGGCCGCCGGGGCTCCGGCTCGATCTTCTTGCGCAGGTTCTTCACGTGCACATCGACCGTGCGCTCGGTGATGAAGCGGTCGAAGCCGTGCAGATGCTCCAGGAGCTGCGCCCGGGTGAGGACCCGGCCGGGCCGCGCGGCCAGCGCCTCCAGGATGCGGAACTCGGCGGGCGTGCACTCGACCTCGCGCCCGTCCGCGAGGACCGTGTGCCGTTCGGGATCCACGGTGATGCCGCCGACCCGGTACACCGGCTCACCGCTCCCCCGCCCGGTCCGCCGCAGCAGCGTGCGCACCCGGGCCATCAGCTCGCGCGGGCTGTACGGCTTGGTGACGTAGTCGTCGGCGCCGAGGTCGAGGCCGCGCAGCAGGTCGTCCTCGGTCGAGCGGGCGGTCAGCATGAGCACCGGGACGTCGGACTCGGCGCGCAGCCCGCGGCACACGTCGAGGCCGTCGACCTCCGGCATCATCACGTCGAGCAGCACGAGGTCGGGGCGGCGCGCGCGGGCCTCGTCGAGCGCGGCCCGCCCGTCGTGGACGACGACCACCGAATGCCCCTCTCGCTGGAGATAGCGGCGCAGCAGCTCCGCCTGCTTCGTGTCGTCCTCCGCGACCAGGACATTCGCGCACATGGCTCGTGAGCGTAGCCAAACCCCGGCCGGCACCACGGGATCATCACATCGGCCTCACAGGTTCTTCACAGTCCTCGGCCAGCATCTCGCGGCATGCGCCAAGTCAAGATCCACACCGGCACCCTGCTGGCCGCCGGCCTCATTGCCGGGCTGATCGCCGGACTTGCCGGCTGCGGCTCGTCGGACGGCGGCGGATCGGGGGCCCGCCCGTCCGGCACGGGCCGGCCGGTCGCCGCCGAGCCGCAGCGGTCAGGGCGGCAGCGTGCCGAGATAGCGACCGTGCGCGGCCGCCAGATCGCCGTGCACAAGCAGAAGGGCGACGGCGCGGCCTGGAAGACGCTGGCCAGCCCCAACGCGATGGGCGCCACCCGTGTCTTCCTCGTCGAGGCCAAGGACGGCGGCTGGCTAAAAGTGCTGCTGCCGGTCCGGCCCAACGGCAGCACCGGCTGGGTCAAGGCGTCCGACGTCACGCTGTCGTCGACGTCCCACCGCGTGGAGATCGACCCGAGGGCGTTCACGTTCACCGTCTTCGACGGCGACAGGGTGCTGCGCACCGGCAAGGTCGCCACCGGCGAGGGCGGCACCCCGACCCCGGCCGGACGCTACTACTTCACCGAGCTGGTCAAACCGCCGAACCCGGGCGGCGCCTACGGCGCGTACGCCTTCGGGCTGAGCGGCTTCTCGCCGACGCTGAAGACGTTCGCGGGCGGCCCCGGGCAGCTCGCCGTCCACGGCACGAACAAGGCGTCGGCGCTGGGCAGCAGGGTCAGCCACGGCTGCGTGCGGGTCGGCAACGACGACATCACCTGGATGGCCAAGAACCTGGCGATCGGCACGCCTGTCGTCGTCAAGAAATGAAACAACACCGGAAGGAACATCGATGCGCCTGAAGTCACTCGTCGCGGCCGTCGCGCTGGGCGTCGGCCTGGCGGGCACCGGGATGGCCGCCGCCGAGGCCGCCACCGCCACTCCCCGCCCGTCCGCCTCCCCCAGCGCCCCGACCCCGCGCCCCAGCGTTTCGGCCCCGCCCACGCGCCCCGGCGCCACGCTCCCGCCCACGCGCCCCGGCGCCCCGGCGCCCAGCCGGCCGCCGGTCGCCCAGCCCCCCGGCAAGGCCATCCCCAAGATGCCGAACTACACGGGCTGACCGCGACCGCGGGCCCGCACGTCTCTTGTCGTGCGGGCCCGCCGCCGTCCGGTCAGGGGGCGGGGACGCCTCCGATCTCGTTCACCCAGCCCTGGCGCTCGAAGGCCAGGTACTCGCCTCCGGCCGCCTTGCCGGGAAGGGCGGCGCCCTGCTCCTCGTAGTCGAGGAGTTGGGCGCTCGTGCGGTCCACGACGAGCCGCGCGCCGGTGCCCTGGACGGTGATGGCCATGCCGAGCCTGCCCATCCGGTCCTTGATCTGTCCGGTGACGCGGACGGACGGGGTGCGCGCCAGGATCCGGTAGAGGGCCGCCCGGGTGCCGGGGGTGGTGGGGGCCATGAACAGGTCCCAGGCGCTGACGAAAACGTACTCGCCGAAGTCGGCCGGGGCGGTGTAGCCGTGCGCGCCGCCCCGGCGGTCCTGCTGCCACAGCCGGCGCAGGTAGCTCTCCAGGGCGGTGTCGGTCGCCGGCAGCTTCGCGAGCGTCTTCCACTCGATCTCATGGGACCCGATGACGGGGTTCACCAGGTGCGAGCGCTTGCGGTAGGTGACCGTGCTCGGCTTCGAGGCGGTCGTGCCGCCGTTGACGTCCAGCGCCGGCGAGCCCGCCGCCTTCCAGGCGGCCTCGTCCTTCTTCGTGGGGAAGGTGAGCTCGATGTCCAGCGGTCCGTGTGAACGGAACCGCATGCCGGTGCCGGCCTGGGTGCACGCCCAGTCCTCGAAGCTGCTCGCGGTCCGCGCCTGGAAGTTCTGGGACCTGCCCCGGGGCTTGCCCTTGGGCGTCGGTACGTCTGGGCCGGGCTTGAAGGGCATGATGTCCTGCCACATGCGGGTCCGCTTGTACCAGCAGGTCCCGTGGGCGGCGGGCTGCTTGGCGGCCGTCTTCGCGCTGGCCAGCAGGAATGCGCGGGTGTCGATCGCCTCGTCATGGCCGGAGCGGGGGCCGTCGCCGGGGCCGTCCGACGGCATGCCGACGGCCACCGCCGTCGCGGCCGCCGCCACCGCGGTCACGCCGGCGGCGAAGGCCAGCCGCCGGACCGGCCGCCGCGCCGGCACCGCGCGCGGGTTCTCGGCCGAGGCGGCGGCGCGCGCACGGACCTGCGCCACGTCGGGACGCCGCGCGAAGGCGTCGTCGGCGAGTTCGTCGGCCGCCGCGGGCTTCAGGGCGACGATCAGGTTGTCGAGATCGTCCTGCTTCATTGCTTCTCCTGGATGACTCGCGGGCGCGGGGCGCGTCCGTGCGCTCGCGTCGTGCTTTCCTGGGACGCCTCGATCGCCCTGGCCAGCCGGCGGCGTCCCCGGTGCAGCCGGACGATGAAGGCGGTGCGGGAGCAGCCCGCGGCCCGGGCCGCCTCCGCGGGGGCCAGCCCGTGCCAGGCGGTCAGGGTGACCGCTTCGGCCTCCTTGGCGGGAAGGGCGCGCAGCGCGGCCAGCGCCTGGTCGCGGGCGATGAGGTGCTCGGCGACGTCCCAGGCGTGCAGGTCGGCGTCGGTGCTGAGGCCGGCGAGCCGGTCGACCAGTCCGCGCGCCCGGCCCGCCGCGCCGTGCGACTGGCGGACCAGGTTCCTGGCCACGCCGAGCAGCCACGGCAGCGCCTGGTCGGGGATCTCATCGATCTTCCGCCACGCGACGGTGAACACCTCGCCCGTCAGGTCCTCGGCGGCCTGGGGGGAGGCCCGCAGCACGACGTAGCCGAAGACGTTGCGGTAGTACGTCTCGTAGAGGCGGGTGAATCGGGCCTCTTGCTCGTCCACGCCACCTCCTCTCTTCTCGGAACCGGTACGCCGAGAAGTCGGAGAAGGCCGCAGCGGATTACATGACGGGCCGGGAATCCTTCGGCGGCCGCACCACGGCGACGGACGCTCAGATGAGTTCCAGGGGGCGGAAGGTGTAGTCGGACGGGATGTCGTCGTGCATCGCCTCGACGGGGCGCTCGGGGGCGGTCTCCTCCAGGAGGGCGGCGCGGCGGACGCGGTCGGTGCGGAACACGCGGCGCTCGCCTCGCATGCGGCACCAGGCCGTCAGGTACCAGCCTTCGCCGGACGCGGTGAAGGCGACCGGCTCGACGTCGCGCTCGGTCTCGGTGCCCGCCCGGTCGACGTAGGTGAGGCGGACCACCTGGCGCGTGCGGATGGCCTCCTCAAGGACGCTCGGCACGGACGCCGGGTCGTCGCCGTCGGCGGGGGTCAGGAAGCGGACGCGCTGGGCCAGTTCGCGGGCCGAGGCGCTGTCGGCCGCCGACATAGCGGCGACGATCTTGTGCAGGGCGGTGCGGGCGGCCCGGGAGTACGGGGACCCGCCGGCCCGGGACAGGGTGATCGCGACGGCGACGGCCTCGGCGGGGGTGAAGTTCAGCGGCGGCAGCGTCCGGCTCTTGTCGAGGGTGTAGCCGCCGCCCCGGCCGACGTCCGCGAAGATCGGCACCCCGGCCTGCTGGAGCGCGCCGATGTCGCGCTCGATCGTGCGGACGCTCACCTCGTACCGCGCGGCCAGCTCCCGCGCGCTGACCCGCCGCGGGGCGCACGCGCGCAGCTCCTCCACCAGGGCGTACAAGCGGTCGGTGCGGTTCACGCGCCGACCGTACGCCCCGGGTCCGACAATTCCCGGCTACGAGAAGCGCCAGAGGCGAACGCTCCCGTCGGAGCTGCCGGCTCCGGCGGCCAGGAGCCGGCCGTCCGGGCTGAACGCCAGGGCCGTCCCGTCCGACCTCTCCCATTCGAGTGTTGCGAACCCGTCGCCGGTGCGCGTGTCCCACAGCCTGATCGTTCCGTCCTGGGCCGCGCTGGCCAGGGCCCGGCCATCGGGGCTGAACGCCAGTGCCTGGACGGTCCCCTCGTGTCCTTCCAGGTCCCGGATCCGCTTCCCGGCTCGCAGGTCCAGGATCCGGATCGCCCATGTGGCCCGGTCCGGATGCGTCCTGTCCCAGATGTCGGTCGCGGCGGTCCGCCCGTCCGGGGCGAAGGCGAACAGCACGTTGATGGTGCCGGCGACGGCGTTCGCGACGTCCCGGTCCGCCCGCAGGTCGTGGACCTGGACGTCGCCGCCGCCGCTGACGGCGATCCGGTCGCCGGTCGCGTCGAACGTCAGCCGGGTGGCATCGTTGCGCGGTGCGAACACGCCGGTGCGGCGACCGGTCGCGGTGTCCCAGAGTTCGACGCCGTTCGCTCCGACGGTGGCCAGGGCCCGGCCGTCCTCGCTCAACGCCTTGGTGAACGCCCTGCCCGCGGGCATCACCGTCCGGAGGCGGGCGCCGGTGGCCGCGTCCCAGAGCCGGATCGGGCCCTTCCCGCGCAGCGTCGCCAGCAGCCGCCCGTCCCCGCTGAGCGCCGTGAGCTGGTCGGCGCCATCGTCGCCCAGCTCGTGCACGGTTCCGCGGCCGGTCGCGACCGTCCACCGCCAGATCTGCTCCGCCGCCGCGCAGACCAGCGTCTTCGAGTCCGGAGTGAAGGCGAGCCGGAACGTCGCGACCGGTCCGCCGGCGAGCACGACCGGCCGAGGGTCCTTCAGCGGCGCGGCGTCCTCTTCCGACCGCCGCCACAGCAGCGCGGGCACGCCGAGGACGGCCGCGACGCCCGCCGCCGCTCCCCCCGCCAGGACGGTGCGGCGCCCCGTCCGGCCGGGCGGCGCCGCCAGCAGCCGGGCCGCCTCGGCGGGCGCCGGCCGCCGGTCCGGTTCCTTGGCCAGGCACGCCACGATCGCGGGACGCAGCTCGGCGGGCACGCCGGTCAGGTCCGGCGGGGCGCTGACGATCCGGTGGACGATCCCCGGCACGTTCTCGGCGTCGAACGGCCCGCGCCCGGTCGCGGCGAAGGCCAGGACGCAGCCCAGGGAGAACACGTCCGACGCCGGGCCCGCCGTGTCCGCGCGGACCTGCTCGGGCGACATGAACGCGTACGTGCCGACGACCGCGCCGGTGGACGTCAGCGCGGTGGCGCCGGCCGCTCGGGCGATGCCGAAGTCGATGATGCGCGGGCCGTCCGGCGACATGATGACATTGCCGGGCTTGAGGTCCCGGTGCACCAGCCCGCTCGCGTGGATCGCCGCCAGCCCCTCGGCCAGCGCGGCACCGAGCGCGCGGACGGCGGGGACGTCCAGCGGCGCCGCCTCGCGCAGGGACGGGCCGGGGACGTAGGCGGTCGCCATCCACGGTTCGGCCGCCTCCGGATCGGCGTCCACCACCTGCGCGGTGTAGAAACCGCCCACCTTCCGGGCCGCCTCGACCTCACGCGCGAACCGAACCCGGAAACGGGCATCCTGCGCGTACTCGGCGCGGATCACCTTGACCGCGACCCGGCGGCCACCGGGGGTGGCGCCGAGGAACACCTCCCCCATGCCGCCCGCACCGAGCCTGCCCTCCAGCCGGTACGGGCCGATCCGGCGGGGGTCGCCGTCGCGCAGGGGGTCCATCAGCGCAGCCTCCACAGGTTCACGGCTGCCTCTCCGCGGCGATCGCTGCCGCCGGCCACCGTCCGGCCGTCCGGGGAGAGCGCGAGTCCCGTGATCCGCCCGCCGGTCCCGGCCAGGGTGGCGGTCACCCGCCGCGTCGCCAGGTCCCACAGCCGGGCCGTGAGGTCGGTGCCGGCGGCGGCCAGCACCCCGCCGTCCGCGCTGACGGCGACCTGGGCGACGTCCCCGGTGAGGCCGGAGTCGAGGACGCCCGTGACGCGGACGCGAGCGGCGTCCCACAGCCGGATCGTGCCCCCGCCCCCTGCGGTGACCAGGGTCCGGCCGTCCGGGGTCAGGGCCAGCGAACTGGTCTTCTTCCCCCGGTCGGCGACGTGGGCGATCGGGCTGCGGGTGCGGACGTCCCACACCCGCACGGAACCCGGTTCGGCGCGGCCTTGGAAGCCGTTCATCCCGGCCATGACCCGGCGGCCGTCCCGGCTGAACACCACGGCGTTCACACCGTCGGCACCTGGGAGGTCGCCGAGGACGCGTCCGGTCGCGGCGTCCCACAGCCGGTCCGGCCCGGTGAGGATCCCGCCGTCCGGACTGAACGCGAGAGCGTTGGCGCGGGTGCCCTCGGCGCGGAGCGTCCGCAGTGGGCGGGGCGGCCGCGTGTCCGCCGATCCGACGTCCCAGAGGCGGACGGTGGCGTTCGTATGGCCAACGGCCAGTACTTTTCCGTCCGGGCTGAACGCCAGGGCGTCCACTCCGGTGGGGGCACGCAGCTCGTGGATGACGTGGCCTGCGGCAAACTCCCACAGGTACAGGGTCTCCCCCCGCGTCCCGCCGCAGACCAGAATGCGGCCGTCCGGGCCGAACGCCAATGCCTCGATCGGCTGCCCGTCCCGGGTGAGCGTCGTGGTGGGCGGCCGCATGGCGTCGCCGGGCGGTGCGGACGGCGCTGCCCGAGACCGCCCGCCGCCCCGGGCGAGCAGGAATGCCGACACCCCGACGGCGGCCGCCGCCGCGCCGGCCAGCACCGTCCGGCGCGGCGTCCCGATGGCGGGCCGGACCTGATCCGCCACCCGCGTGAACAGCATCGTGCGGCGCTCCACCGTGCGGTCGGCGTCCCGGGCCGCCGGGCGTGCGGCGGCCGGCGGGACGGCGTCCGGGTCGGCGAGGTGGGCGAGGATCCGATCGGTGCCCGGACGGCCGGCCGGGTCCTTGGCCAGGCAGGCCGTCACGAGCGGGCGCAGCCACTCCGCCAGCCCGTCCAGCCCGGGCGGCTCGTTGAGGACGCGGTGCACGATGGCCGGGATCGTCGCGGCGTCGAACGGGCTGCGCCCCGTCGCGGCGAAGGCGAGAACGCAGCCCAGCGCGAACACGTCGGTGGGCGGCCCGGACGGCTCGCCCCGCACCTGCTCGGGCGACATGTAGGCGTAGGTGCCGAGGACGGCGCCGTCGGCGGTGAGCGATCTCGCGTCGGCGGCTCGGGCGATGCCGAAGTCGATGATGCGCGGGCCGTCCGGCGACATGATGACATTGCCGGGCTTGAGGTCCCGGTGCACCAGCCCGCTCGCGTGGATCGCCGCCAGGCCCTCGGCCAGCGCGGCACCGAGCCCGGCCACCTCGGCGGCGGGCAGCGGGCCGACGTCCCGCAGGGAAGGGCCGGGAATGTAGGCGGTCGCCATCCACGGCTCAGGCGCCCCCGGATCGGCGTCCACCACCTGCGCGGTGTAGAAGCCGCCCACCTTCCGGGCCGCCTCGATCTCACGCGCGAACCGCGCGCGGAACTCCGGCCGGTCCAGATGCTCGGCGCGGACGATCTTCACCGCGACCCGCCGGCCGCCCGCCGACACGCCGAGGAACACCTCGCCCATCCCGCCGGAGCCGAGCCGCCCCTCCAGCCGGTACGGGCCGATCCGGCGCGGGTCGCCGTCGCGCAGCGCGTCCACAGAGCGCTCCCGTACTCATCCGGTTGTGATCTTGGGAACGATATCGCCGTCCCTGTGATCGTCCCTCCCGGTACGGCGGTCCTCGCGCTCCTAGAGGGTGCGGAGGAAGGCGATCAGGGCCTCGTTGACCTCGGCGGGGCGCTCCTGCTGCGTCCAGTGGCCGCATCCGGACAGCCAGACGGTCTCGCGCAGGTTCGGCACGAAGTCGCGCATCGAGTCGACGGCGTCGCGGGCGCCGACGGCGACGAGGTCGCGGTCGCCCGCGATGTAGAGGGCGGGCGGGCCGATGGGGGCGCGGTGCCAGGCGGAGGTGAGCTCCCAGTTGCGGTCGAGGTTGCGGTACCAGTTGACGGGGCCGGTGAAGCCGCTCTCCGCGTACTCCTCGACGTAGGCGGCGATGTCGTCCTCGGTCAGCCAGGCGGGCAGCTTCTCCGGGTCGGGGAGGCCGTCGAGGAAGCCGCCGCCCTCCGGAGCGATCAGCGGCGGGCACGGGCCGTCGCCGGACACCCCGTACAGCATCCGCCGGAACGTGGCGGCCCGGTCGCGGTCGAGCTCGGCCTCCGGGACGTCCGGCTGCTGGAAGTGGACCATGTAGAAGCCGTCGCCGAACATCCGGCGCATGGACTCCACGGGCGGCCTGCTGCTGCGCGGCCGGTGCGGCACCGAGAGGCCGACCACGCCGCGCACCTTGTCGGAGCGCATCTGCGCGACAGCCCAGGCGACGGGGGCGCCCCAGTCGTGGCCGACGACGACGGCGCGGTCCGCGCCGAGCCGGTCGACGAGCCCGACCGCGTCCCCGGCCAGGTGCAGGATCGAGTACTGGTCGGCTTCCGCGGGGCCGCCCGTCCGGCCGTAGCCGCGCTGGTCGGGCGCGACGGCGTGGAACCCGGCCTCGGCGAGCGCGGTGAGCTGGTGCCGCCACGAGTACCAGCACTCGGGGAAGCCGTGCAGGAGGAGCACGAGCGGCCCTTCGCCCGCCTCGGCGACGTGCATGCGCAGGCCGCTCTCCGACCGGACGTAGCGGTGCGTGATCTCGTGCATTCATACCCCTCACGGCATGGGCGGCCCGTGCGGGCCCAACGGTAGCCCCCCGGACCGGGGCCCCGGACTCGGGTGAGGAAACGGCGGGGAAACGGCTGAATCCGGCGGCCCCATACCGTCCGGCGGTGGATTGTGTGCGCGGGCCACATGGGAGCGCGGGGCCGCGCTCCATAGGTTCTGCGCATGACGAGCGTGACACCGCGGCCTGCCGCGGGGACTTCGGGGACGCTGGATCTGGCGGGCAGGCGCGCCCTGGTCACCGGCGGCGCGAGCGGGATCGGGCGCGCCTGCGCCCGGCGGCTCGCGGCGGCGGGGGCCGAGGTGGTGGTGGCCGACATAGACGGGGCCGCGGCGGAGCGGACGGCGGCCGAGTTCGACGGCGTCCCGCTCCTGGCCGACCTGGCCGACGTGGACGCGCTCGACGGGCTGGCCGCCGGTGTGGACATCCTGGTCAACAACGCCGGGATCCAGCATGTGGCGCCCGTCCAGGACTTCCCGCCGGAGACCTTCGCGCGGATCCTGCGGCTGATGGTGGAGGCGCCGTTCCGGCTGGTGCGGGACGCGCTGCCCGGCATGTACGAGCGCGGCTGGGGCCGCATCGTCAACATCTCGTCCGTGCACGGCCTGCGGGCCTCGCCGTACAAGTCGGCCTACGTGACGGCGAAGCACGGCCTTGAGGGGCTGTCCAAGGTGATCGCGCTGGAGGGCGCCCCGCACGGCGTGACGTCCAACTGCGTCAACCCCGCCTACGTCCGGACCCCGCTGGTGGAGAACCAGATCGCCGACCAGGCGCGCACGCACGGCCTGCCGGAGGACGAGGTCGTCGAGCGGATCATGCTCGACCACGCCGCCGTGAAGCGGCTGATCGAGCCCGACGAGGTGGCCGAACTCGTCGCCTATCTGTGCTCGCCGCCCGCCTCGATGGTGACCGGCACGTCCCTGGCACTCGACGGCGGCTGGACGGCGCACTGAGAATGGGCCGTATGACCTGCGGCGTCTTCCTCGAACTGCTGGCCCGGGAGGCCTCCCCCGTCGAGTTCGAGGGTCCCCTCGTCCAGGCGCGGGCGGAGGGCGCGCCCCCCGCCGTCCTGGAGGAGCTGGAGGCGGCCAAGCTGGCCGCGCTGCGGGTCCGGATGATCATGCGGCGGCACGCCCGGCGGGAGACCGAGCTGGCCGCGCTGTTCGAGACCGCGGGCGACCTCGCCGGGCTGCGCGACCTCGACTCGGTGCTCGAGGCGATCACCCGCCGGGCGCGGCGGCTGCTGAGCGCCGACATCGCCTACCTGACGCTGAACGACGACGAGCGCGGCGACACCTACATGCGGGTGACCGACGGGGCGGTGTCGGCGGCGTTCCGGCAGCTGAGGCTGCCGATGGGCACCGGGCTCGTCGGCCTGGTCGCGCAGACCGCGATGCCCTACAACAGCGCCCACTACCTCGGGGACGCGCAGTTCGAGCACCGCGGGTTCATCGACGACGCGGTCGCGGAGGAGGGCCTGGTCGCGATCCTCGGCGTGCCGATGCGGCTGGGCAGCCGGGTCATCGGGGTGCTGACGGCCGCGAACCGCAGCGAGCGCCCGTTCGACCAGGAGGAGGTGGCGCTGCTCGGCTCGCTCGCCGCGCACGCCGCCATCGCCATCGACAACGCGCGCCTCCTGGAGGAGACCCGCACCGCCCTGGCCGAGCTGAGCACCGCCAACGAGGAGGTCAAGGCGCGCAGCGCGGCCGTGGAGCGGGCGGCGCGCGCGCACGACCGGATGACCGCCGTCGTGGTCCGGGGCGGCGGCGTGGAAGACGTCGGCGCCGTCGTGACCGAGCTGCTGGGCGGCACCCTCCACGTCCTGGACGCCGACGGCCGCCGGCTCGCGACGACCGGCGCCGCTTCGGAGCCCCTTACCGACGACGAGCTGGACGGGGTCTCCGCCTCGGCGCACTCCGCACGCGCGCAGGGCCGGACGGTCCGGCGCGGCGACCTGTGGATCGCCTCGGTCTCCACCGGCGACGAGATGCTCGGCACGCTGGTCCTGCGCACCGCCGAAGAGGTGGACGACGCCGACCAGCGGATCCTGGAGCGCGCGGCCCTCGTCACCGCCCTGCTGCTGCTGTTCCAGCGGAGCGCCACCGAGGCCGAGGGGCGGGTGCGCGGCGAGCTGCTGGACGACCTGCTGTCCGGCCGCCGGACCGGCGCCGAGGCGCTGACGGCCCGGGCGCGGCGCGTCGGCGTCGACCTGAGCGCCCCGCACGTGCTGCTGTGCGCCAAGTACGACTCCCGCGAGCACCGTCCCCGCGCCGCCTTCTGGGCCTCGTCCTTCGCGGCCGTCGAGCACGGCCTGGCCGCCTCGCGCGCGGAGGAGATCGTCCTGCTGCTGCCGGGCGACCGGCCGGGCGACGCCGCGCGCCGCGTGGCCAAGGAGCTCGGCGCCTCTCTCGGCGGGCCCGCGACGGTCGGCGCGGCCGGCCCGGTCCGCGACCCGGGCGGGGTCGCCTCCGCCCACCGGGAGGCGCAGCGCTGCGCCGACGCGCTGCTGTCCCTCGGGCGCCGCGGCGACGGCGCCGGCGCGTCCGAGCTGGGCTTCGTCGGCCTGCTCATCGGGGACGACCGCGACGTGACCGGCTTCCTCGGGAGCGCGCTCGGGCCCGTACTCGACTACGACGAGCGGCGCGGCACGGCCCTCGTCCAGACCCTGGAGGCCTACTTCGGGACGGGCGGCAGCCTGTCGCGGACGGCCGAGCGCATGCACATCCACGTCAACACCGTGAGCCAGCGCCTCGACCGCATCGCCCGCCTCCTCGGCGACGACTGGCAGACCCCCGAGCGGGCCCTCGAACTCCAGCTCGCCCTGCGCCTGCACCGCCTCTCCCGCTGAACCGCCTCACCCGCTGAACCGCCTCACCTGCTGGAAGGCCCGCATGCCGAAGCGGGGGGGCGCCCCCCCGGGGGGCGCGGGGCCCCGGCCGGGGGGGGGGGGGGGGCCGGGGGGTGGGCCCGGGGGGGGCGGGGTGGGGGGGGGGGGCGGGGCCCGGGCC